>CALCPT010000253.1 GCA_937897265.1 uncultured Alcaligenaceae bacterium | reverse complement strand
GGCTAGTCTGCCTGCCCTAATCGATGAGCTCGCAAAAAACAAGATCGATTTGCTTTACTTTGCTCCAGATACTTTTTTACTTCTCAACCGAGACGTTGTCACCAAAGAGGCTGTCAAAAGAAAGATACCTGTTCTGGCGGTATCAGAAGCGATCGTACGAGAGTCAGATGCTTTATTTGGCGTGGTCAACCGCTACTCGACAGTTGGACAACTCACAGCATCTAAAGCTGAAATGATATTGGTCAAAAAAATTGACCCTAAAAATATACCGGTGGTTGCCCCACCCGGCTTTACTTTGATTGTCAATATGGGTATCGCGAAAGAACTGCAAAAGTATCCGCCCTTACGCGTCGTAAAAATCGCCGATACCGTGCAGTAGGCTATCGGCCACTGCGTGTTAACTGTTCGCCGAAGGCGGATACGACTTGGTCGATCCCAGTAATGCTCACCTGCTGAGTGATCTGTTTAAGCGCTTCCGGCGAAAGCGCGTGTGAGAGGCGATTTAAAACAACCTCTGGTACAAATTGTTTAATAAAATCGCTGTACACATCGAAAGACACAAGATCAACACCCAACGTTTTTAAGCTTTCAAAGGCAGCACCATCAGGCAACTTAAAATATCGAAAGAGCGCTTTATCCTGCACTTGCAACACTGGGTTTTTTCCGCGCTCTAGATCACTTAATAACTCTAAAAAACTGGCCAGCCCAAGCTCATATAGCTGAGCGATGTGTCCAAATATCGATCGCTCAAGCGCAAAGGGCAAGTACGACACCGAATAGATCGCTCCCGTATCAATGCCTTCATCCACACGGTGAAGCGTACAGCCCAACTGTTTGTCTTCGTTCAGCACCCCACGCAGAGGTGCATACAGCCCAGCGTAGCCGGGCAAAGCCCCAGGATGAACGTTAAAAATCCCCAATGGCGGGATACTTTCAATGTTCGCCTTAAAAATCAGGCTGAACCGTGCCGACACAATGATGTCTGGCTTCCATGCACGTATCATGGCTTCGGTTTCTGGGTCATTAATACGGGTAACGGTATCGATCTCAACGTGGTAGCGCTGACGGCAGCCTTCAAATGTTGCTAGTTTTCCTGTGGCTGCTTGAGCATCAATCAAAGGAAATAAAACTCGCAAGGGCAAATCGCGTTCAAGAAACTTTTCTTCTACAAGAGCCTGCACCGAGTTCTCTTCGGTACGCGTTTTATCTGACAACAATACCTTGACCTGATGCCCGTCAAGTCGCGGGAGGATCCAATTCAAAATTGATGCGCCAAACACATCTCTTTTGGTGCAAAACAAAATTCTCATAGTGCGCCTCTAAACGTCATATGAATAGTGCTGTAAGGTTCAAACGACTAGACAAAAGGTCGGATCTCAGCGAGCAAACTAGCCGCCTGGTGCGTGGCCTTGGTCCTTGGGTCTAGATAACGTTCAATTTTTTTAAAATCTCTGATCTCTTGAGCAGTCAGGGCTCGTGTGCGCGCAACACTGAGCAAAAATTCAAGCCGACGGGTGTAGCGCGCCAACATACCAAGTTTCCAATAGTCGTAGGCACGAGGAAACCCAAGGTAGTAAAGAAAAAAATATGCACTCAATAAAAAGCTTAAGAACAGTGCTGATTTGTCTAGTAAACCAGCAAGCCAAAAATTAAAGACACGATAGAGAAATGGAACGTGGCCTGGACTGTGTTTGTAAATCTGATCGGCATCCGCATCTGCATCGATGTCAAATTCATAATTCATTGACGGAAAACTTGCCCTGTTCGAGACTAAGGTCGGCGCTCGATAGGCATCCTTTAGTGCGAGGCTAACCGACACAACAATCGCAGGGTGTAGATTTTTTTTGGCGATAACAGTTGCTGGCACCCCAACCATATTTATGTTCGAGGACGGTAGGTCGTTAAGAAGCGAAAAGGCGCCACGCTCGATCACTAAATGATGCAAGTACC
>CALCPT010000252.1 GCA_937897265.1 uncultured Alcaligenaceae bacterium | reverse complement strand
GTCTTCGAGGGGCCTGCCGGGTTGCCCGATGGCATGATGAGGCGCCTCGGTCTCGATGCCCCCTTGGCGCCGGCGTTGGAGCAGTCGTTGAAGGACGAGCTGGCCGAGGCTCACTGCGGGCACCTGCCCGCGACGCACACCGACGCGATGGTGCTCGCGCAGCGTGCGAGGGACGCGACGCTGGCCGAAAACGTCGTGAGAGGCGCAGAGACAGGGGCAGGGCGAGCCGTGTTGATCGCGGGGGCCGGCCACGTACGCACCGATCGCGGCGTCGGTGCGTTGCTCGCGCTGCTCATTTGCCGCATCGATTTTTCGTTAGTCGCGCTCATTGGGATCATCCTGCTCATCGGCATTGTGAAAAAGAACGCGATCATGATGGTGGATTTTGCCCTCGAGGCACAGCGTAAACTAGGTTTGTCGCCCAAAGAGGCGATTCATCAAGCCTGTATGACACGTTTCAGACCGATTCTGATGACCACGTGTGCTGCAATTTTTGGGGCTATGCCCTTGGTGTTTGCTTCGGGTGCCGGGGTTGAAATGCGCCAGCCTCTCGGGATCACGATTTTAGGTGGCCTGTTGGTGAGTCAGTTGTTGACGCTTTACACCACGCCTGTGGTTTACTTGTACCTTGATCGTTTTCGGCTATGGTTATTGACCAAGCCATGGTCTCGTACAAAATCGGTAGTGTTGCCTAATGGCGCTTAAATATGATTGATTGCTTTCGTTTGGTCGGGTCTCAGTGTGTTGTGCGCGGCCTGCGCACCGCGGTACTGCTCGGCGCGCTGAGCCTTCTGACGTCGTGCATGGTAGGCCCGGATTATGTGCGGCCCACGATTGACGTTGGCGTGCAGTTCAAAGAGACCCCTGGCTGGAAGCCGGCCCAGCCACAACTAGCCGAGGTGCCGAGTGGCGCCTGGTGGCTGATGTATGGCGACGCTACGCTCAATCAATTGATGCAAGAGCTTAACCTTGCTAATCAGAATATTGCCCAGGCTGAGGCGCGATTCAGACAGGCAGTGGCCTTGACGCAAGGGTCGCGCGCCCCGTTGCTCCCTAGCGTGTCTGCGACCGGTGGCGCCGCCCGCGCAGGTGGCTCAGCGACAGGCCCTGGCGGAGTTGTTAACAGTACTTCGATCAGCACTTACAGCGCCAATGCCTTGGCGAGCTGGCAAATTGATGTCTGGGGAAGCGTGCGCCGAAATATCGAATCGACCGATGCAACAGAATTAGCCCTCGCTGCAGAGGTCACCGGTGCGAGACTGACCGCGCAGACCGCGCTCGGGCTCAGTTATACACAGGTGCGCGTGTTAGACGAGCAAAAGCGGTTGTTGCAAGCAACGGTCGCATCTTACGAGCGCGCTTTGCAGTTGACTCAAAATCGTTATAACGCGGGTATTTCAGGTCAGGCCGACGTCGCGGTGGCTCGCACACAACTTGAGAGCACTCGTGCGCAGTTAATTGACCTCGAGCAGCAACGCGCGATTGCTGAGAATGCAGTAGCCGTTTTGCTCGGTCGTGCGCCCTCAGGCTTTTCGATCGCGGTACAACCCGTGTCCCTGACGCCACCGAAGGTGCCGGTTGGTTTACCTTCTGAACTGCTTGAGCGCCGCCCTGATATTTCGGCGGCCGAACGACGCGCGGCTTCGGCCAACGCGTTGATCGGAGTCGCCACTGCTGCGTGGTTTCCAAGTCTGACGTTAAATGCCAATACGGGCTATCGCAGTAATGATTTTACCCAATGGTTCAGTGCTCCGGCACAGTTTTGGTCATTGGGCCCACAACTGGCCGTTTTAATTTTTGACGGTGGGGCGCGGCAAGCGCAGATCGCTCAGGCTCGCGCTCAGTTTGACGTGCAGACGGCGATCTACCGACAAACAGTGTTGAATGCTCTGCAAGAAGTTGAAAACGCCATGATTCAGATGCGGGTCTTTGAGCAAGAAGACGCGGTACAACGTCTGGCCGTAGAGTCGGCTCGACTCTCTCTCAAGCTCGCCCGTAATCAGTACGATCAAGGCTTGATTGATTATCTAAGCGTTGCGGTGCTTGAGACGACAGCTTTGAACAATGAGCGCAACTACATCACGTTGGTTGGCAATCGGTTTGCTGCCAGTTTGCGTTTGATTGCGGCACTTGGCGGTGGCTGGTCAGCCGAAGAGCTCAGGCGCGTCGACGATTCAGGCAATCCAACCACGAATCCCAGCAAAACCGTGCCCACCAACCGAGCGGACTAGGTCAAGCGTTGCGGCAGACTGACCGCCTAGCGCATAGACCGGTAGCCCTGCCTGCGCGTTGAGTTCAGCAAAGCCCTCCCAGCCCATGCCAAGTACGCCTGGGTGAGAGGGCGTGGGTAAAACCGGGCCAAGCACCGCAAAGTCGGCATCTAACTTACGCGCTTGAGTGAGTTCTGCAAGGTTGTGGGT
>CALCPT010000251.1 GCA_937897265.1 uncultured Alcaligenaceae bacterium | reverse complement strand
GACTATCAGGGGTGAATCGTCAGCAGCGCATGGCCTGCACCGGCCCCTGCAGCAACGACACAAACAGCTCGACATGCGCCGGGCTGGCATTCAACGCCGGGATGTACTCATAGTGCTTGCCGCCGGCCTTGATGAACTCATCGTGATTCTCCACGGCAATCTCTTCCAGAGTTTCCAAGCAGTCCGCCGAGAATGCCGGACACAGCACTTGCACGGACCCCACGCCCTCATGGCCCCAACTTTCCAGCAGCTTATCGGTGTAAGGCTTAACCCACTCCTGTAGGCCAAAACGAGACTGAAAACTCTGTGCCCACTCGCCCTCTGCCAGCGCAAGCTCAGCTGCTACGGCTTTTGCCGTCGCTCGGCATTGATCGGGATAGGGGTCACCTTTATCGGCGTAGGGTTGCGGGATGCCATGAAAGGAAAAGAGCAGTTTGTCGGCTCGGCCATGGATCTGCCAATGGGCGCGAATACTGTTTGCCAACGCCGTCACATAGGCGGGATGCGCGTGGTAATCCCGCACCACATGCAAGCTGGGCAAGTTGCGCTGCTGTTTAACCCACGTGCCGAGCTGGTCGTAGAGCGGCCCGGTTGATGTTGCGGAATACTGAGGAAACAACGGCAAGACAATAAATCGCTCAATGCCGGCCGCACTGAATTGGTCCAAGGCAGCTTTAAAACTCGGCTTGCCGTAGCTCATGCCCGGCAGCACGGTGATATCGAGATCGGGGTAATTTTCCTGCAAGCGCGCCTGCACCGCCGCAACTTGCGCCAACAACGTCGTCCGCATGGGCGACTCGTTCGCCCAAATACTGGCATAGGCCTCGGCGACTCGACGGGGGCGCAAGGGCAAAATAAACAAGCGCAGAATAAAAAACCAAATAATCCGAGGCACTTCAATAACGCGGGTATCACTCAGAAACTCACGCAAATAGCGTCTCACCGCCGCTGCGGTAGGCTCATCGGGTGTGCCTAAATTGGCCAGAATAATGCCGATGCGTTGACGTGGTGCGCTCGCAGAACACAAAGACATGAGTGACCCCAATCTATTCATGAAAGACCAAAAAGCATAACGCCGCGACTAGCGCGGCGAAAGCTGACAAGACTGCAACGTAGGTTGCTTTTAGCGCACTCTGCCTTAGGCAAGTGCAGCAAACATACGCTCAGTGATTTCCTCTACCGAGCCCACACCCGGAACTAAGCTGTACTTAGCTGCGCCCGGTTGATGAGCCAAGGACTGGTAAAAACCAACCAAGGGCTGTGTCTGGCTGTGGTAAATGTCGAGACGCTTACGCACAGTCTCTTCACTGTCGTCTGGGCGCTGAACTAAATCTTCACCGCTCACATCATCTTTGCCAGCCACTTTGGGCGGGTTGTATTGCAGGTGATAGACACGCCCCGAGCCAGGGTGAACGCGGCGACCCGACAAGCGCGAAATGATTTCGCTGTCTTCAACGCGAATTTCCACCACATGATCAATCTTCACGCCGGCATCAATCATGGCCTGAGCCTGTGGAATCGTGCGCGGGAAGCCATCAAAGAGGAAACCTTGGGCACAGTCAGCTTGCGCGATGCGCTCTTTAACCAAGCCAATAATAATGTCGTCAGACACCAAACCACCGGCATCCATGACTTGCTTAGCAGCAACACCTAACGGAGTGCCAGCCTTTACGGCTGCACGCAACATATCGCCCGTGGAGATCTGCGGGATGCCATAACGGTTCATGATGAGCTGAGCCTGAGTGCCTTTACCTGCACCCGGCGCGCCGAGAAGAATAATACGCATCCAACACACTCCCAAAAACAAGGTGGCAAGAATACTCGCCAACACCCTGTTTTCACAAGACTTGACGCCTGATGCCACCGTCAAAATGCGACGAAAGCCCGGTGACTAGCGGGTCTTCGTAATACGCAAGCGAACCATACCGGTATTAGCCTCTGTGACAGGCACTGGCACGGCTTGCCAATCATCCGCTGCTGGCGTGGCATTGCCGGTCATGGATATCTTGGCCTGAAGCACTAACTCTTTCTGATCTGACAGTAAGCGTGTGGGTTGCAGGCTGTCGGCATTGGTCAATGTCACCCGCAGCGGGAACTGCGCAATCGGACGCTTCAGCACCGCGACCGGCATGGGCGGACCCGAGGGCGTACGCGCAAAAATAAACAGCGCAGCTTCAGCGGGCAACTGACGGGCCAACTCGGGATCTAAGCCTACCTCAACCTGAATGCCGGCAGCGGCGACTTGTGGTCCCTGCTGCGCCTCAAGGATTAAGCGTTCGATGCGCTGATCGGCTTCGCTGTCGCGCTGACCGTTATTGGCCGCACCATCTGCAGCCCTAAGAATCTGCAATTGCGTCAAGACAGCTAAGGCTTGTTCACGCTCACCGGCGCGCAAATTGCCCATGCCCAACATAAGCAGCGCGCCTTGATGATCGGGCTGCTCGCGCAGGATTCGCCCCAACATCCCCCGCGCAACCGGATCCATGGCGCCGTCTTGCGTCATGATGGTGGCCTGCACATAGGTCATCACAACTTGAATATCTTCCGGACGTAACTCCGCAGCACGCGCTAGTGCGACTTTTGCCGGCTCATAATCTTTAGCTTGCAGGAAGCCTAAGCCCAGCGTCATCCAGGCATCGGCATTGTGTGGCTCGGCCTGAACGCGACGCTGCAAGGCACGCATAAAGTCCTGCAGGCTAGTGTTTTTAGCCTCGGCC
>CALCPT010000250.1 GCA_937897265.1 uncultured Alcaligenaceae bacterium | reverse complement strand
AAGGGCGCAAAGAGCGTGGTGCGATCGATTTTGACACGGTTGAGACCAAAATCGTATGCAACGAGTTGGGTCGCATTGAAAAAATTATTGGTGTGGTGCGTAATGATGCCCATCGCCTCATTGAAGAGTGCATGTTGGCGGCAAACACGTGTGCGGCCGACTTCATGCTGCGTAGCAAGCATATTGGTTTGTATCGTGTGCACGAGGGCCCGACGCCAGAAAAGCTGCAATCTTTGCGCGAGTTCTTACGCACACTTGGGTTGAGCCTTGGCGGGGGGGATGACCCCACTGCAGCCGACTACGGTGCGTTATTAGATAAGGCGCGTGCACGTCCCGATTACGGGTTGTTGCAAACGATGTGCTTGCGTTCGATGCAACAAGCGATTTATGGCCCGGATAACGCCGGTCACTTTGGTCTGTCCTATCCGGCCTACACACACTTTACGTCTCCGATTCGGCGTTACCCAGATCTGATGACGCATCGTGTTATCAAAGCTTTGCTGAAAAGCCAGCGCTATCAACCGGTGCTGCAGGGCTTTGCTTCAGCGCCCGGTGCGACGCTACGTGAATATGAGCACGACCTCTGGGAGAAAATCGGCTTGCTCTTGTCTGGAACCGAACGGCGCGCTGACGATGCGTCGCGTGATGTCGAGGCTTGGCTCAAATGCTGGTTTGTCAAAGAACGTGTCGGCGAAGTATTCAGCGGGCGGGTCACGGGCGTGGCGAGTTTCGGCATTTTTGTCACGCTCGACACCTTGCATGTTGAAGGCCTCGTCCATGTCTCAGAGCTCGGTACAGAGTATTTTCAATTCAACGACGCGATGCACGAACTGCGCGGTGAGCGCACAGGGCTGCGCTATCGGTTAACCGATGCTGTGCAAGTGCAGGTAGCACGCGTAGATCTCGAGGCTCGGCGCATCGAGTTTAGGCTGGTGACTGGCACGACGTTTGATGCGTTGCGCAAGGCGTCCACTCGGATCGAAGACCCAGCCGCCAGACGTGTTAAAAAAGCGGCCGCACCGAAACCGCCCGAACTCAAAGGGCAAATTGCCAAAGTGCGTCGTGCACAGGCTAAGAAAACTGCCAAGCAAGATACCGCGCGAACGCCCAAAAAGGTAGTGCGCGCAGGTAAAAGCGCTGGTTTAAAAAAATCTGCTCGTAAAGGGCGCTAGGAAAACGTATGGCTGCAACTCAAATGCTAGCGGGCTTTCACGCGGTGATCGCGCGCTTGCGTCAGGCTCCAGAATCAATCCGTGAAGTCTATGTTGAAGCTCAGCGGCGTGACAAACGCATGCAAGCGTTGATTGCCACTGCCACGCAGGCAGGGCGAGCCGTGCACCCGGTCTCGGCGGATCGTTTAGATGGCTTGACTGGCGGCTCTCGACACCAAGGCGTGGTGGCGGTTGCCGATGTGCGCAAGCTGGCCGACGATTTGGACGAGGTCCTGGACGGCGTTCAAGGCCCTGCGTTGTTGCTGATTTTGGATGGAGTGACCGATCCGCATAACCTAGGTGCCTGCCTGCGTACGGCCGATGCCGCAGGGGTGCACGCAGTGGTCGCACCAAGGGATCGTGCCGTAGGTTTAAATACAACCGTTCAGCGAGTGGCGTGCGGCGCAGCTGAATCCGTACCGTACCTGATGGTGACCAATCTGGCGCGCACCATGCGCGAGTTAAAAGACCGCGATCTCTGGTTAGTCGGCACCGACGACACTGCGACACAAAGCATTCATCAAACCGACGGCAAGCGATCGATGGCTTGGGTGATGGGCGCAGAAGGCGAGGGTATGCGTCGACTGACCCGCGAAACCTGCGACGAACTGGTCACCATCCCTATGCTCGGTAGTGTTGAGAGCCTGAACGTTAGTGTGGCGACCGCCGTATGCTTATATGAAACCGTGCGTCAACGTCAGCGGTAAACTAGTTTTTTTAAAAGTGAATGTGTGATGACTCAGTCTAAACAATCCCCCAAACAAGGCTTTACAACCACCATTTTGCATGGCGACCGTAAGTTGTCGGTCGAGCACGGTGCTGTGCACAAGCCTATTCATACCTCAACGCAATACGCCTTTGCCGACTCGCACGAACTGGCCGCTGTGTTTCAGGGTAAGGCTGGCTACACCTATGCACGTCAGGGTACGCCCACCACCGACGCGCTTGAAAAGAAAATCAACAAAATGGAAGACGGGGTTGCAAGCTTGTCGTTTGCAACTGGGATGGCAGCTTTGACGGCCTTGTTTACGACCTTGCTGCGCGCGGGCGACCATCTGCTCTCTAGTCAGTTTATTTTCGGCAACACAAATAGTCTTTTTGGTACGCTCGAGTTGATGGGTATTGAGATCACAATGGTCGACCCGACTGATGCGCAGGCTGTCGCGGCGGCGATTCGCCCAAATACAAAAATGCTGTTTACCGAGACGATCGCGAATCCTGGCACGCAGGTGGCAGATCTGGTTGGTTTGGGTCGTTTGTGCCAAGAGCATAAATTGGTTTACGTTGTCGACAACACGGTGACCTCACCCTGGTTGTTCCAACCCAAGGCTGTTGGGGCCTCAATCGTAATGAACGCACTCTCTAAGCACATCGGTGGGCACGCCAATGCGCTGGGGGGGTCATTGACCGACACCGGATTGTTTGATTGGACTCAGTACAGCAACATACTTGATATTTACAAAAAAGGTCCGGCAACTGGCTGGGCGATCACGCAGATCAAAAAGAAAGGGTTGCGCGACATGGGCGGCACCTTGTCGGCTGATGCTGCGCATCGAATTGCCGTTGGGGCTGAGACCTTAGCGTTGCGACTCGATAAAATTTGCAGTAACGCGATGGCTCTCGCTACCTTTTTATCGAAGCACCCAGGTGTGCAGCGCGTTGCTTACCCGGGGCTGACAAATCATCCTCAGCATGCCAGAGCTGCGCAATTATTCGGCGGCAAATTTAGTATGCTCATTGCGGTGGAATTAGTGGCGGGTATCGACTGCCTTGAATTTTTAAATCATTTGCAAGTGGCAATTTTGGCGACGCATGTCGGCGATACGCGCACGCTTGCGTTACCTGCTGCGCACACAATTTATTATGAGATGGGGCCAGAGTTACGTGCCAAGATGGGGATCGCGGATGGTTTGATTCGCTTGTCAGTGGGCATTGAAGACCAAGAGGATTTGATTGCTGATTTTGAACAAGCATTTATTGCAGATCGGAAGAGCACACGTCTGAACTCCAGTCACGCCAATGTATCTCGTA
>CALCPT010000249.1 GCA_937897265.1 uncultured Alcaligenaceae bacterium | reverse complement strand
AGGGCCACTGGCGATACAGACGATTGTGCCACCACTCCAGCAGCCTTGTAAGGGTTTTCGCGTATTACCTTTGTTTCGTAAAGCTCAACATCTCCACGCTCTAAAAAAAAGCGTGCTTTGTGCTCGGGCAAATCGACAATATCGCCGTACATTAGCCGACCAAGTTTGTCATCAAGTAAAGTTTTTTTCAAAATTGATACTTTCATTGTGTGAAAGCAAGGGGGCGAACCCCCTCGCTATTCTCCCTCAAAGGTTTCTAGACGGTGAAGTTACCATACAACAGACCGGCAGGGCGATCAACACCTAAGCCCAAACGCTCCTCGGCACGAATTGTAACGAGGTTGTTGGTAAAGTCAGCATTGATGTAGCCCATTTCAACGGTAGCGCCTTGGCGAGTGTACAGTACGCAAGATGCGTCAATTGCACCAACCAAGAATTTACCAAGAGCCATGTTGTTAGACAACACCACACGCAAACCGAATGGGTTTGTACCCGCATCCATCCCTGGCATCCCGTACAGATACTCACCCTTGCCGCCGGTGTAAGTCTCGCGTGTACGCTCCATTGCGCCCCAATTTGCAGGGTTGACAATGACTGTATCAGGCATGTTACCTGTTGCCCACAGTGCATATTTAGCGCGGTTAATCGCATCAACCAACAAATCGCTAGTCGATGGAGTATAGGCGGTAAAGTTGCCGCTGTCGGTCAAGCCTGACAGGTTAGGTGATGTGCCATTACCGTTAAGCAATTGTGCATCAACACGTTGAGCCAACCCATCGCGCAAACGTGTGTCAATGTAAGCCATGATCGCAGGCGCATCAGCCAAAAGCTGATTCGATACTTTGATCCAATGTGCCACGGTAGTGATCGGCACGTTGTACTGCTCAAAAGTCACATCTGATTCAGGCTTGGCTGCACCTTGGCTAACCTCAGCCGCATCGTTTGTCCATGATGCCTCGCGCAAGCTGTTAACCATGTTGCTAGTAACAGGGATCGAGCGAAACAACTCACGAATTGTCAGAGGTGCAAAGCTGCCACGGATAATGCTTGGCTGTTGTTGCGGGAAAGTAGTCGTTGAGCCTGAAGTCACAGTGTTTTTAACTTCAATGCGAGCACGCTGTGTCTGACCGGCCATCAATTGCTTGAATTGCTCAGACTTCACAAACTCAGCACCAGCCGACAACATAGGCGCAGATTCTTTTTTAGCCAAATCCATCTTCTGAGCAATTTCGGTAATGGTTGATTCAAACTTTTCGCTTAGTGCGCGAAGTTCGCCCTTTACCAACTCGTCAGCTTTGCCCAAGTCAGCGACCTGTGCATCATACTTTGACATTGCAGATTCAATGGCCTTGCCGTGCGCGTCAAGCGCAGCTTTGATTTCGATTTCAGTAGACATGATTTTAATTCCTTAATTTGAGTGATGCTGAATGAATATAAGTCAACAATGCGCTGGCATCTTTTTCTGCATCACGATCGCCGTGAGTCAGTGCTTTGATGCGACCTACCAACGCAGTCGCATCAGCCCTAGAGAACCCGCCAGCATCGCGCAGTAAGGTTTCAATTTCTTTCAGCGTCTTGACTTCATCAAGTGCCGATTTAATATTGCCAATTTGTGCATTAAGATCAGCCGGTGATTCGACTACGCTGATCTCAATTAAAGAGATTTCCTCAAGATCGAGGCCACCCGTTTGATTTGGTGTAAATTTAACAGGGCGATAGCCAATTGACAAGCCGCTGATCGCGCCATGCATCAGACTTGCGTACACATCCATCGCTTTGGAGTGTCCAGGGGTTAGCTCGCCCTCAACGTACAGACCCTTGGCATCTTCCTCCATGCGAGTCCATTTGCCGATCACGCCTGCCTCATGGTTAAAGCGCAATTGTACGGGTCGCTCACGATTCACGATTGTTGAGGCATAAGCGCCCTCAATGATCGTGTCACCATAAGAATCTACTCCGCCATAAACAGAGGCATAGCCACTAAATAAGCCCTGCTTGCCCTCGTAGAATTTAAAGTCTACGGTTTCAATTGCATTAAGTTTGTGTAACATTTGCCACTCCCTGCGAAGTCTGACCCAATTTACTTAATTGCGTCATGTTCACTTGTGATAATAGATCGTCACCGCCTGCCATTTCAGGCCATCCTTCAATCCTGCGCACCTCATTTGGTGTCAAAATCGTGCCTGCAATTGCAGTGCGATAGCCCTCTAGCCTAGATTTTAAATCAGAACGTAGCAAACCCTCAAAATCAAACTCAAATTCGTATTCGTCTGCCTCTGCCGCTGAGAATAGATTAGCAGAAACAGATGCCTCAAAACGTTCAAGGTAAGGACGCAGGTTAATTTTATAAAAGCCGCTAACTAATTGCTCGATGCCACTGCCCCAAGTCGTGCTGCCTGAGGTGTCATTAACCAACACGCTCGGCACGCCAAACCACCGGCAGATTTCCTCAAGTTGAAACTTGCGCGACGATAAAAGCTCAATGTCTTGGGGTGACATTGCAACAGGGTCAAACTTCATGCCCATTTCTAGCACCAAGAGGCGCTCATCTGTGCCTGTG
>CALCPT010000248.1 GCA_937897265.1 uncultured Alcaligenaceae bacterium | reverse complement strand
CTGCTCTTGGATGGTTTTCCAGAAACGCCCTGCATTGGGATACGTGGGTACACCTTCGAACACAATTTGCGTCAAACCAGCCGCCAGGGGGCCGTAAGCAATATAGGTGTGGCCCGTGACCCAACCGACGTCAGCTGTACACCAAAAAATATCCTTGGCTTTTGCGTCAAACACCCACTGCATCGTGAGCTTGGCCCACAGCAAATAACCACCTGAAGAGTGCTGCACGCCCTTAGGCTTGCCCGTTGAGCCAGAGGTATACAAAATAAACAGAGGATGCTCGGCACCAACCGCAACAGGTTCGCAGGTGGTCGCTTGCTTGTCAGCGACATCGTGCAACCACAGGTCACGCTTGGCGTCCCAGGCGATTTTTCCGCCTGTGCGTTTGTACACGATGCAATGGCGCACGGCCTCGCACCCGCCCATCGCAAACGCCTCGTCAACTGCTGGCTTAAGCGCAATCGCCTTACCGCCACGCATTTGCTCGTCGGCAGTCAACACAAGGCTTGCACCCACGTCAGTAATACGCTCGTGCAGACTTTTAGCCGAGAAACCACCAAACACCACTGAATGCGTGATGCCGAGTCGGGCACAGGCTTGCATCGCGACCACAGCCTCGATCGACATGGGCATATAGATGATCGAGCGCTCGCCCTTTTTGAAGCCCAAAGCCTTCAGGCCGTTGGCTAGCTGGCACACACGATCGTGCAGCTCTTGATACGTAATTTTTTTGATAGCACCGTCGTCTGCTTCAAAAATAATCGCAACTTTGTTGGCATTGCCGTTTGTTAAGTTGGCATCCAAACAGTTAGCCGAGACATTTAATTCACCATCGCCAAACCACTCAAAGAACGGCGCGCGCGACTCATCAAGCACCTTAGTAAACGGCTTGGTCCATTGCAACTGCTCACGCGCCTGCTTTGCCCAAAAGGCATCGGGATCGCGGTCAGCCGCTTCGAGCAGCGCCTGATAGCCTGCCTGGCCGGCCACATGCGCCTGCTCAACAAAGCTCTGTGGCGGTTGAAATACACGCGTTTCAACTAAGGTAGATTCGATTGAGTTCGCCATAACTGCAGTCTCCGTGGTGGCCAGTATCTATGAGTGATTTTGCTGGGGGCTATCAAAAATATTTGTTTAGGCTGTTAAAGCAGCGATGCCTGCTGAAGCGATCTCAGCATCTTCAGACGATTTCACGCCAGACACACCCACTGCGCCAATGACCTGACCGTCGATGGTAATCGGCACACCGCCCTCAAGCATCCCTTGCAGGGTAGGTGCCGACAAAAACGAGGTGCGCCCATTGTTAATGATGTCTTCGTAGATTTTTGTTTCACGACGTGCCAGCGCTGAAGTGTGTGCTTTAGCGGGTGCGATATGCGCCGACATGGCCGGTGCACCGTCCAAACGTTGCAAACCCAACAGGTGGCCACCATCGTCAACCACCGCGATGGTCACAGCCCAATTGTTTTTATTAGCATGGGCCTTAGAAGCAGCCAAAATTTTAGAGACATCGGCATCAGTCAAGACAGCTTTGGTTTTCACAGAGAATCCTTAATTTGTTCAAGTGCAGAAGGGTCTTCAATTGTAGTGAGATCACCGGGGTCGCGCCCCTCGCAAACCGCAACAATCGCACGTCGCAGAACTTTACCAGAGCGAGTCTTTGGCAACGCGGTCACAAAACGTACTCGGGCTGGGCGTGCGACGGGCCCGAGTTGCTCGTCCACTAACCGCATAATATCGCCCTCGAGCTTTAACAGCGAGGCCGGGTCCGAAAATAAACTGGCATCTTTTAGCACCGCAAAGCCAACTGCCACCTGCCCCTTGAGTTGATCTGCGATTCCCACAACCGCCGACTCGGCCACGGTCGCGTGAGAGTTGATTGACTCCTCGATTTCACGGGTGCCCAACCGATGACCCGCTACGTTGATCACATCATCGGTACGGCCTAAGATAAACCAGTAACCGTCGTCATCCTTGGAACCCCAATCAAAGGTTGAATACACCTGGCGCCCGGGCACAGAAGAAAAGTATGTTTCAACGAAACGCGTGTCGTCACCCCAGATTGTGGTCATCGCCCCTGGCGGCAAGGGCGGCACAATAGCCACTACGCCCTTTTGATTCGGGCCAAGATCTTCACCGGTCTCTTCGTTCAGTACCCGAACGTCAAACCCGTAGACCGGAAACGACGGACTACCAAACTTTGTCGGCACAGCTGAAATCCCAGGCTGTGCGGCCAAAATAGGCCAGCCGGTCTCAGTTTGCCAATAGTTATCAATAATCGGGCGACCGAGCCCCTGAGAGATCCATTGCGCGGTCGGTTCGTCTAACGGCTCACCAGCCAGATATAGGGCGCGCAAGGTCGAAAGGTCGTACTTCTTTAACAATGACTCGTCATGTTTTTTCAGCACCCGAATCGCAGTCGGAGCAGAAAACATGGTGTTGACTTTAAAACGCTCGACGAGGCTCCACAAAATACCGCCATCGGGTCGCACGGGGGTACCTTCGTACAGAATAGTAGTCTGGCCGCCAATTAGTGGGCCATACACAATGTACGAGTGCCCGACCACCCAGCCAATATCGCTGGTACACAAATACGTATCGCCTGGCTTGCCGTTAAAAATACGTTGCATCGACGAGGCAAGGGCTACGGCGTAACCACCGGTGTCGCGCTGCACACCCTTAGGTTTACCTGTTGTACCCGACGTGTACAACACATAACTAGGTTCTGAAGACTCAAGCCAGGTCACAGGTACCACTGCCCCCTCGTACTGGCGTCTGAGGCTTGCGTAATCAAGGTCTCGGCCGGCCACCGGTTCAAAGGCAAACAAACCGCGATTAACCACCAATACCTTTTCAGGGGGGCGCTGTGCCAGGGCGATGGCTTTATCGAGCAAAGGTTTATAGGGAGTCACTTTGCCGCCACGCGAGCCAGCGTCAGCGCACACAATCACCTTAGGCGAGGCATCATCAATCCGCTGCGCCAAATTGACAGAGGCAAAGCCGCCAAATACCACCGAGTGAATAGCACCAATACGCGCACAGGCAAGCATTG
>CALCPT010000247.1 GCA_937897265.1 uncultured Alcaligenaceae bacterium | reverse complement strand
GAACCGTTCAGCAAGGTGCCGTACGACCCCAACATTTGCGTAATCGCTTCAGTGGTTTTGGCACCGTGCTCTGGTGACCAGACTTTTTCGGCAGAGCCTTCGTAGGTAAAGTTGCCACCACGCTCAACGATCGACATGCTGCGCATGGTCATCAAACGGCACACTTGGGCCTCAATCCATAACTCGGCAATCTTGTCACGAATGGCTGGATTGTTTTTTGGCGCATAGCCGCCAAAGTCATTGGCTTTGACCCAGTTCACGATATCTTCGTCTCGGCGCACCGAGCGCAAATAGCGAGCGGCTCCGACGCGATCAAGGTTCAAGCCCATCGAGCCCACACGCCAACCTTGATTTTCGCGACCTAAGAGGCATGACTCGTGAATGCGAACATTTTCGAAGAAGACTTCGTTGGTGCGCGCATCACCGTAGGTAGTGCCGCGTGGCGCACGAGGATTATTTTGGATCGTCCAAAGTGGGCGTACTGTGAGGCCCGGCGTATCCATCGGGAACAGAAAAATCGAAATGCCGTCATGACGACTTGCGTCGGGATCCGTGCGGGCCATCAGATACATATGCGTCGCATGATGCGCAGACGTTGTATACATTTTTTGACCGTTGATGACGAAGTGATCGCCGTCACGGATGGCGCGGCAGCGTAGAGCAGCCAGGTCAGCGCCCGCATGTGGCTCGGTAAAGCCAAGGGCGAAAGAGTATTCCATCTTGATCAGCTTCGGCAGATAGTGTTGCTTCTGCTGTTCGGTACCCACCGCCATGATGGCGGGTGCGCCGCTGCCAACCAAGCTGATTGGTAAGCCGGCCCGCTGAAATTCTTCTTCGATAATATTTTGGCTGACACGATCGCCGTCGGCACCGCCGTACTCTTTCGGGTAGCTATAGCCAAGCCAACCGCGCTCGTCGATCTTTTGATAGAGCGCGGTGACTAACGGCCCACGCTTGTTAGACAGACGCTCGCCTTTGCCGGCCTCATGCGCCTCTTCGGTGGCATCAAGTTCTGCATACACCTCAGGGGTCATGTGAGTGCGAATAAAGTCGAGCACGTCGCGGCGCAACTGTGTCTGTTCTTTGGTGTGACCGAAATCCATCTGACTACTCTCCCAGTACATCATGCACGTCAGTACGCACATTTAGTTTCGTTGCACTCTAGCTCTAGAACAGTGCGCCTAGAGGCGAGATGAAGGTATGGCGGTAGCCGAGTGTGGCTGCATTTGCTGCATGTGCACAAAAATCAATATATATAGATTCGATGAGAATCTGATCGATCGCACGGCGGATACGAAGCGCTAGACCGCTTCGAAATGCAACTGCAGCTTTGTCTCAAACCACTTATTTTTAAACACTATTTGTATAAGATTTATCCTAGCATAAAGGCCAACGCTCAGCACCCCATTTTTATCCGCCATGTGGACACGCAAGAGGCACCTGGGGCGAACCGGCGGTGATTGATAATCGTCCCAGCGTTAGAACCATGATTGGCGCAGAGGTCGACAACGCAGTATGCTGATTCATTGGCAGAAGGTCTGGCAAGCAATGCGGCAATCTTGAGCACCCTTAGAAAAGCTAATATCAAATTCGAAAATTAAACTGGGAGACATTGCAACATGAAGATTTTATTTTTTAATGATTTCAAACTAGGCATCTTGAAAGGCGACCAGGTGGTTGATGTGTCTGCCGTTGTGGCTGATATTCCACATCTAGGCCCCCATGATTTGATTAATGGCTTGATCGAGCGCTTTGACGCTTATCGCCCTAAGATCGAAGAGGCAGTTCGCAACGGGACGGGTGTGCCGGTGAGCTCGGTGCGTATTCGTCCACCACTGCCAAAGCCCGGAAACATTGATTGCATGGCCGTGAACTACATGGAAGACGGTACGCGCAGTGCGCCAGCACCGATCAACGCTTTTCAAAAGGCGCCTGGTGCGATTATTGGTCACGGCGACACGATGGTGCTGCCCGATGTTGCCGCCAGTGTGTTTGAAGGTGAGGCTGAGATTGCGCTGGTGATTGGCAAGCGCGCAACAAATGTGGCGGCCAAAGACGCGATGAATTATGTCTTTGGTTATGTGAACTTTATTGACGGCTCCGCGCGCGGCTTAGGGCCGGAAGGTAACGTGTTTTTTCAAATGAAATCGCGTGACACGTTCGCACCAATCGGGCCTTACATCGTGACTGCTGATGAAATCCCCAACCCTCAAAAACTGCAGATTCGCCTTTGGAACAATGGCAAATTGATGCAAGACTTCAACACAGATGACATGGCGCACAATATTCCGCGCTGTATTGAGTGGGTGAGTTCGATTCATACTCTCGAGCCAGGCGATATTGTGGCAACAGGCACTAATCATCGTGGACTGAATGCGTTCATGGACGGTGACAAGATTGAGCTGGAGTGTGAAGGATTGGGGCGCTTAGCGTTCAATATCCGCGACGACTTAAAGCGCACCTGGGGTCGTCAAACACGACTCGAGCACGCCGAGGCGAAGTTGCCTGGGGTACATACTCCGCAGTTAAGCGGCAAGTACAAAAAGTAAATAAATTTTAAGTAAAAAAATACGCCTCAACTAGTTTGAGGCGTATTTTTTCGAGCGTACAAAGCTCACGCGAGTGACTTTTCTGCCACCGCATTGCGCCCGGCGATTCGTCCAAACGCAAAGCATTCGCCAATGTTGCCAGTACCTTGGTACAGATAACTGTACATCGAGCCCAACTCACCTGCGCTGTAAAGGCGAGGGATCGGCGTGCCGTCAGGCCGCACGATTTGCGCATGTTTGTTGCGGCGCGGCCCACCCTGCGTGTTCAACATTGAGGGTGACAGTTCGACTGCGTAATACGGGCCTGCACCAAATGGCGCGAGCATCTTTTCGCGACCGAAATCGCTATCTGAGCCTGCAGCACACTGTGCGTTCCAACGTGCCACAGTTTGATCTAAGCTCCCAGCGGGTAGCTTCAGTAGGGTTGCGAGTGCGGCCAGAGTGGGGGCTGACTTGATCCAACCCTTGGCGAGTTCGGCCCGATTGTCTTTGCTCCAGACATAGCCGCTCATGATCTGAGTCCAACCATGGGTTGGCTTACCGTCATAAATCGGACCACCATCAAGCATGGTTTGATCAAAAATCATATGCATGGGGCAAGGGGTGCGCAAGGCTTGCCATTTGCCGTTTTGTTCAACCTTGCCGTGACGTGTTTTATATTTTTCGTCGGTAAAGCGCTTGCCATCTGGGCCTACCACTACCATGCCGCCAACCGGCTCGTGTGAAAAATGTAGCGCCATCATCGAGAAAGTTGTTGGGTACTCGGGTACTTTGAGCGCCATCGATGGGCCAGCAAAGTTATTCATGTGCCACAAATCTGCGCCGACTTCCATCGCCATGCGTACGCCATCACCCTCGTTAAACGGGCTACCCGAGGTGTAGCAGTAAGGCAGGCCGGTGAGATAGTTGCGAATCATCTCTTGGTTGTTTTCAAAGCCACCGCAAGTTAATACAACTGCCTTGTTGGCTTTGATGTTGATGGGCTTACCGTTTTGCAAGGCGACCACACCCACAATCTCTTGCGTCATTGGATCTTGTATTAAGCGTTGGCCCGGACAATCAGAGCGCACTTCAATGGGACGTGCGCGTACAGCTTGCTCAAGCATCTCCCAGGTTTTTGAATAGCCCAGGATGTCGCCATGGTGATACTTGTGGACACATTCAGCGCCCGGCAAATCCGGAAACTCAATCCCGGCGGGTTGAAACTGGTGTTCTTGTGGATCGCCGCCAATTGAAGTGAGCCACTCGTTATTTTTACCCATCTCATCAGCCCAAACTGCCACCATGTCTTGGGGTACTTTGTAGGGGCCAGCCAACGCGTTGAAGTAAGTGATTGCAGCTTCAGTCGATGACGTATTGAGATAGCCTTGCGCGGCCACTCTGGTGTTACCACCCTCTTGTCCCGCGGGGGCTTTATCGAGCAAGATGACCGAGGCTCCTGCCTCGACTGCGGTGATGGCGGTCGCGGCACCCGCACCGCCAAAACCTACTACAACAACATCTGCTACGGCATCCCATGTGGTGGGCATTGTGTGTCTTTGACTCATCATCTGATCCAATTGTTCGACTATCTTTGTGTAAGCTTAGGCTGTAACGTAACGCCCGAAATGTTTGATCTGCCTGCGGCTGCATTGCGCTTCATACTCAAGCGCTTTGGCAGGTCGCGCGTCGTACTTGAAACTGAATTACTTTAATAAGCCTGCCTCTTTAAAATACTGTGTGTACCATTCAATCTCAGCCGGAAATTTACTTGCGACGCTCGCGCCGTCTTCGTAGGCGTAAGGCATGTTGTACTTTTCAAGAAGCTGTCTAAACTCGACAGACTCGATGACTTGTTTGAGTGCGCCATTTAGAGTCGTTGCAATATCATCAGGTAAGCCGGCAGGGGCG
Organism: uncultured Alcaligenaceae bacterium; assembly: GCA_937897265.1. Classification (GTDB taxonomy): domain Bacteria; phylum Pseudomonadota; class Gammaproteobacteria; order Burkholderiales; family Burkholderiaceae_B; genus Zwartia. Next base: position 126 of record CALCPT010000247.1, on the reverse strand, counting down.
ATAACAATCATTCCGTTAGGCGGATTGGTTGGTGGGCAGCCAATATCCTTCATGACAGGGATATCGGGCCGTTTTGGATCACGCTCATCAACGTGAAACGTGACAAGTTCTCGAAACTGGCCCTGT
>CALCPT010000246.1 GCA_937897265.1 uncultured Alcaligenaceae bacterium | reverse complement strand
GATCTACACAGGCGAAGACACTCTTTCCCTACACGACGCTCTTCCGATCTGGACTTTGCCAATGCTGTCAAACTCTTCGCGCAGACCGGTTGCTGTCAGGCCAATGGGAAGGTCAAGTATTTTTGGAGTAGTTTCGGTTGTCATGTTTTTTCCGGTTGCGAGTTGGATAAGCAATAATTGGTTGTGAAGCAAACTGCGGACTACTGAATGCGGGTATTTGTCAATCAGTCTATGGTGTAGGGCGCCTGCACACTCGATGCTTTAAAACTGGTGCCGGATTCCAACCCCTAGGACGGTACTTTGTGCAGAACGAATGGCGGCGTAATTGTTTCCGTAAGATGCATAGGTGTAGAGGTTTGTACGTCTCGAAAAATTATAGAGATAGGCAGCGCTGTAAATCATTTGAGGCCCCATGTCTGATCTGGGCAAAGCGTCTCCTACTGCTTGCATGCGCTGCACCGATGCCAGAATACTTGCCTCTCTTACCGGGACGGTTACGCCTAGCATTAAAGAGTTAGCCGCAGCCCCGGGCAAGAAAAGTGCCGCTGAACCTAGCGTGCTGTCTGCCAGCGGGCTATTGGGCGTTGTACCCGCGCCCGCCGGTTGGCCATTCCACGCGCCGTTGCGTGTCTGACCAAAAGCGACCGCTATTTTTACAACGCTAAAGTCGTAGGCGCCGCCTGCGAGCCAGGCGGTGGGGTTAGGCTTAGGCGGGCCATTGGGGATATTGTCAGGGCCCGATAGTTGATCGTAGGCGATGGAAAGAAGCAGTGGGCCGCTTGAATATTTAGCGCCAAGCGACAGCGCGCGTAAATTATTGTTCGTTTGAAATTGAGACGTTTGATTATTTGGCAAACAAGAAGATTCGGTACACGAACCGTTGGCGGTATAGACAGCGCTCATTTCGGTCGCAAATGAGTAACCCAGACCTATGGTCAAGGCGTTGGTTGCTTGAATCTGCAACAGCAGTAAATTGCTGTAGCGAGTTGTGTTTGCCGAACCGAACGAAGCACCAAAATTAGCTTGCCCAAAGCCTTCGGCAAAGGGATCAATCGGTAAAAAGTAATTAGTGGCCAAATTCATCTGACGACCAATGTCAAATTGCCCGATGTTGTTGTGTTTAATACCAATGGTCGACTGGCGTCCGAATAATCTGCCACCTTGTTGAGCGACCCCGTTGCTGGAGTCAAAGCCGTTCTCTAAAGTAAAGACTGTTTGAAAGCCTTCACCCATTTCATGGGTGCCACGCAGGCCCAAGCGCGAGCCGCTTTGTACGCCGCTGGCGATCCCCAAAAATTGATTGCTTTCAAAGGTGCGGTCTCTGCTCTGATTGACCGTCGCATATTGCAGGCCAATATCAATGATTCCATAGATCGTGACGTTGTCTTGAGCCTGCGCACTCGTCAAGTGACAGATGAGCAATGAGAAAATGGTAGCGAATCTTTTCATAGATCGTCAGAAGAGAATGAGGGCGTTGCTGCGCAAACGATTATTCTAGGCAATGCTAAGCTCACTCAGAAAAGATGAAGGTGAGCGTTGCTCGGGCTCCCCAACCTTGGGGCCCTTCGGGTGTTGAGCTGAGGTAGTACGTCGCACCCAAACTGAACTGTACGGGCTGCTTGCCAAAGACCTCTAGCTTAGACACCCCAACATACAGAGGATTTGTCGTACGCCCCGTATCGTAATTGTATAAGGCTTGCATATTCGCAGAATAGGTCCAGGCGGTTTTGGTGGTGTAGGCAAGAAAGGGCTGACCATACAAATTATTTTGTGTGCCGTACGCAGCGTTACCGCCAGTGCTCCATGATTTGTAGGCTAGCAGACCGTATGTCCACGGGCCATCACGATTCAAGACGACACCGGTGACTCCAGCGCCAGTTTGCAGGGAGCCGAAATTACCGGTGTTATTGAGTGGGGCGGTGAGATAGGGCCCAACGCCCCAGATCCAAGAGGAGCCGGTTTTGGGGGCGTAGAAAGTCTCGAGTGTGATGTTAGAGACGCCGTAGCCAGAAAAGCCATTGATATTATTCATTGATGCTGCCGCAAGAATCGGCCGCACAACGAAAATGTCTCCGCCACCTAAATTAATCGGTGCCACGGGTTGCAACAAGACTGTCTGATTGCTGCCCTTCTGATCAGCGCCCATCTGGCCGCCATACGACCACTGAATAGGCATCGAAATCATATTCGCAATCGGGTTGGCCAATTGCTTGGCCATCTCTTCTTGACTCATAGGGGCAGAAGGGGCTGACTTGGCTGCATCGGCAACCTCTGCACGGGCAGAGATTTCAGCAGCGAGGCAAGGGTTAACAAGAACCAGTGCAAAGCATACGATTGCGGTTGTTTTTATGCGGATCATGGATGCAAACTCGTCAAGATTGGAAATATCATTGACTGATAACAGCATACATGTGCAGTCAATCGCTCAAAACGCTATAGAGTAAGGCTAACATAAACCCTGTTAAAAAGCCGTGAAAGCAGTTTCAATCGATGGTCAACTGACCGCCGTCAACTGTGTGAGCTTTGCGATCCTTTTGAGAGTTTTGCGTTTTTTGGTTTGGCCTTGCGTTTTTCTCTTTGACTAGGCGTTAAGACAGCCTCTGAGCGTGCACAACGTCTTGTGGTGATCCGATTGAAACCGCTCGAAATCACCTGAAACATTTTTTGGCGCCGGGCTGCTTGAGTGTCGGCTTCAGCGGCACCATACTAGCCTCACGACAAACATCAATCACGATGTCTGTTTTTGAGGAGATCGCATATGAATATCTGTCTGAAAGATACTTACTTTAGTTGGTCTGAACAGGAGTCGTTTGGCTGAGTAAGATTTGCTGCGTGAGACCTCAGGCTAGCGTTCGTACATACTTTTTATTGGAAAAATCTCATAAGACCTGTAGTATTTAGCCCATAGAGGTTGTATTGCTGTAGAGACAGCAGCCCAACAAACGACCCTTTCCACACAAGCGATGTCTGCTGCGAGATGGATTGCGGTTTTCTATCTTGGCGTGTAGCGCTCGCAAGTGTTTCGAAACCCTTAACTTGGTTAGGATCGCTATGCCCAACGCCCGTGCCGCCACACCAAAAACTCGATCACGCGATAACGAGCGTCCGCTCGTTGAAGATATTCGACTGCTCGGACGTTTGCTCGGTGATGTCATTCGCGAACAAGAAGGCCAAGAAATCTATGAACTGATTGAGAACATTCGTAAGCTCTCGGTCTCGTTCAGAATTGAGGCAAACGACAAGGCAGACAAGCAATTAAAAAAGATTTTGAAAGCTTTGCCTAGCGATCGCGCAGTGAGTGTGATTCGTGGTTTTACTTTTTTTAGTCATCTGGCTAACTTAGCCGAGGATCGGCATCATCTTCGCAGACGAGCTATCCACGAGCGCGCGGGTAACGCTCAAGAAGGAAGCATTGACGTGGCGTTACAACGGCTGCGTGATGGTGGCATCACAAACAAAGTCATCTCTCAAACGCTGGCCGGTAGTTTTGTCTCGCCTGTATTGACGGCGCATCCGACCGAAGTGCAACGCCAAAGTATCTTACGTGCCGAACGTAGCTTGGCCAACTTATTAAATGAACGCGACGAAATCAAGGCGCGTTGTGCTGATCCGCGTACAACTAAAGATGCATTGATGCTGCGCGAATTGGCTGAGAATGAGTTGCGTATGCGCGCCCGCGTGATGCAACTTTGGCAAACGCGCTTGCTACGCCTTTCAAAGCTCACTGTGTCTGACGAAATTGAAAATTCGTTGAGCTATTACGAGTCAACTTTTTTGCCTGAAATTCCAAAAATTTATGCGGCACTCGAAGAGTCGCTCGGTCAGTTGCCGATCGCGTCGTTTTTACGCATGGGGCAGTGGATAGGTGGTGATCGTGATGGCAACCCCAACGTCAATGCTCAAACGCTAAGTGAGGCTCTTGCGCGTCAGGCTGAAATGGCTTTGCGTTATTACCTGACTCAGGTGCACTACCTTGGTACAGAGTTATCTCTGTCGGCCATGCTGGTTGAGTTTCCCGCCGAGATGAAAGCATTAGCTGAGCGCTCGCCTGATAGCAATGCCCACCGCCTTGATGAGCCCTATCGTCGCGCGTTAACCGGCATGTATGCTCGGTTGGCCGCCACATTGAAACTGTTGACCGGGGGCGATGCCGCACGCCATGCGGTTGAGCCCCAAAACCCCTATCCAGACGCGCAAACATTTTTGCATGATTTGCATGTGATTCAGGCGTCGTTACTCAATCAACGTGCGCAAGTGCTGTCCTTGCAGCGCTTGCAACCCTTGATTCGAGCTGTCGAGGTGTTTGGTTTTCATTTGGCCTCTGTAGACTTGCGTCAAAGTTCAGACCAACATGAGAAGGTTGTGGCTGAGCTACTTTCTCATGCGCGTCTCGAAAAGACTTATTTAAATCTAGATGAGGCAGGCAAACGTGCCGTACTGTTAACCGTCTTGCAAGACCCTAGGCCTTTGCGTATTCATGGATTCGCATATTCAGACCACACGCAATCTGAGTTGGCGATTTTTGAAGAGGCATTTAAGTCGCGAGCGACCTACGGAGTCGAGGCGATT
>CALCPT010000245.1 GCA_937897265.1 uncultured Alcaligenaceae bacterium | reverse complement strand
GGGTGCCAAAACCTTCAAACGTATCGGCTTAGTGCATTCAACCACTGGCTATGGCAACTTCGCAGCCAAAGAGATTCAAGAAGGTCTCAAAAAACGAGGCGTTGACTTGGTAGCGATTGAAGCTGCAGCACCGGGCGTCAACGACTTAACCCCACAGATGGTCAAACTGCGCGATGCTAAAGCTGAGTTGGTCTTGAATTTTCACGAATCGTTTGAGTTACCTTTCCGCCCAATGCCGCGCATCAACTATAAACCTGTTGTAGCGGGCAACTGGGGCCTGTCATCGCAAAAGGTTCTTGAAATTGTCGGTAAAGACGCCATCGAAGGCACTGTGATGGGACAGGCACTTGATGTTGGCACTGCACGCGCCAAAAACTTTGATGAGCGGATGCAAAAGGAATACGGTAAAGAATACCGTTGGCCTGTTGTGACCTCATTGGGATACGACGCTGCTCAGATTGTCTTTAAAGCGATTGATAAAGTCGGTAAAGCAGACCCTGAAGCGATTCGCAATGCCATCGAAAACACCGCTGGCCTTGAAGCGGTTTCGGCAACGCCTGCCAAGCCCTTTAGCACCTCAGATCACGAGTGCCTTGACTACGAAAACGTCTTCTTAGGCGTCTGGAAAAATGGTGTTGTGACCCGTTTGAAATACTAAGATGGAGCTCGGCAACCTCATCCAGGTGCTGTCGGGCGGCCTGGCGATGGGGGCGATTTACGTCCTAGTCGCGTTAGGCCTCTACATCACCCACCTCACGACCCACCGCGTGAACTTCGGGCAAGGCGATTTTTTAATGGTGGGGGCATTTTTGCTCTTGCTATTTCGCAAGCTCGGTTTGCCTTTGGGCTTAGCCATTATGGCTGTGCTTGTGATTCTTGCCGTGATGGGCTGGCTCTTGGATCGCGTCGCGATTCGTCCACTTGATCGCAAAAAAGATACCTTGATCGGCGCTTACTCGTGGATGCTGACGACCGCGGGCGTTGCCTTGATCTTACAAAACGTCATCGAGCTTGGCTTTGGCAAAACTTCACAATATTCAGCTCCGCTATTTAGTTCAAAGCGTGACGAGGTTGTGCAGGTGTTAGGTGCAGGTTTATTTTTAGAAGAAATTTTAGTCATCGTCGCGGCGGTGTTGATCGTCGGCCTCTTTTACGGCTTTATGTTTCATTCACGCTGGGGCAAGGCGATTCAAGCCGTTGCGTTTAATCCAGAGGCCGCCATGCTGCTAGGCATTCATACCAACCGCGTCAAGGTTGGTGTGTTTGTGATTGCGTCGATCTTAGCTGCGATCGCCGGTGTATTGATCGGCCCGATCGTCACCATCAACCCACAAATGGGTTTGGTATTGACGATCAAAGCCTTGATCGTGGCGGCAATTGGCGGCTTTGCCAACCCAGTTGGGATCTTGATTGGTGGGATTTTGTTTGGCGTGTTCGAATCGATTTCAAATTATGTTGATTCGGGCTTTGGAGACTTGTATCCCCTACTTGCGGCCTTGGTCATCATTGCGATCAAACCTTCTGGACTGTTTTCAGAGAGGAGCGCCGATGTCAGATAACACGCTGCACGCGCACACGATGCAAACGCGGCCTTCAAACCGTTTGCCTTATGCGCTTGCGATTGCGATCTTTTTGTTATTGCCCTGGCTGCCCATCAACGGGTTCTATATCTTTTTGGCACAAACATTTTTTTACACCGCGATTGCCGTCACGGGTCTGAACCTGTTGCTGGGGTTGTCTGGCCAGATGTCGATCGGCCAGGCGGGCTTCTATGCACTTGGGGCGTATGGCTCTGCCCTGACCTCGCTTAAGTTAGGTTGGCCTGTGCCGCTATCCATCACGTTTGGCGTTTTGATTGCCGCCATCGGTGGCGGCTTGGTTGGCGTGTTTGCCTTACGCACTCGTGGTTTGTATTTAGCGATGACCACGCTTGCCGTTGGCTACATTCTGGATATTGTCGGGCAACGCTGGATCAGCCTGACCGGTGGCGCGATGGGCCTATCGGGCGTGCCAAGCCTTGATCTGGGCTTTCCTAAGATGTCCGCCACGGTATTCTTTTACGTGTCGGGCGCAAGCTTGATTGTGGTGCAGCTATTGGCCGACTTCATCAATCAAAGCCGGCTCGGACGCAATCTACGCGCGATTCGTG
>CALCPT010000244.1 GCA_937897265.1 uncultured Alcaligenaceae bacterium | reverse complement strand
GCGTTAGGGCAACCCATTGAAGCTCAGTGGGCCTTGCTGCCCGATCAAACAGCAGTCATTGAAATGGCTTGTGCCGCAGGGCTTGAGCACATTGCACACTCACAACGCGACGCCTTGCGGGCAACTACCTTTGGCGTTGGCGAACTCATCAAGCATGCACTTGACGCCGGCGCGCGTCATATTGTTTTAGGGCTAGGCGGCTCGGCGACCAACGACGCTGGCGCAGGAATGCTAACTGCCTTGGGTTTACGTTTGCTTGATGCACAAGGCGCACCCTTGGCTCCCGGAGGTGCAGCGTTAGCCACACTTCAGTCAATCGACGCTAGCAACTTTGATTCGCGCTTACAACAGACAAAAATTACCATTGCCTCAGACGTCAACAATCCGCTCTGCGGCACGCTAGGCGCCTCTGCAATTTTTGGTCCGCAAAAAGGTGCAACGCCCCAACAGGTTCAGACGCTTGATGCGGCCTTAAGTCATTTCGCGGATATTTGCGCCCAGCACCTAGGACACGACCGGCGTGACGCTGCAGGCTCTGGTGCCGCAGGAGGCGTAGGTTTTGCGGCACACGCTTGGATGCAAACGACCTTTCGACCCGGCGCTGCAGTCATTGCAGAAATTGGTGGGCTTGAACAGGCCGTGCAAGGCGCCGCGTTCGTGATCACGGGCGAAGGTCGAATGGATGCGCAAACGCTACTGGGCAAGACGCCCATGGGGGTTGCGCAGATTGCTCAACGCGCGGGTGTACCCACCATTGCCATTGCCGGATCTCTTGGTGCCGGCTATCAAGGCCTGTATCGCGTCGGAATCGAAGCCGCGTTTAGTTTGGTGTCTGGCCCAATGAGCTTGACGCAGGCCTGCGAAAACGTTGCCAGCCTGCTTGAAGATCGCGCTGAAGACGTCGTCAGGTTATGGCTTGTCGCGGCGAAGCGCTAGGCCCGCACTCCAGCAGCCTGTAATGCATCTGCCAACGCGATAAACTTTGGTACAGACACCTGCTCTGCCCGCCAGGTCGGTTCGATTTGCAACGCATCCCAGGGGATCAGAGCTGTCCAGGCACCCAACACACCGCGCAACATCTTACGGCGCTGTGAAAACGCACGCAATACCACCGCAGCAAATAACGACTCATCAACCGCGCGGGTGCGTGTGTCGGGCAAAGGCACCATGCGTACGATTGATGATGTCACGCGTGGCGCGGGATCGAACGCTTCGGGCGACACATCAAAGATTTTTTCGATGGCGTACCGGTACTGCAACATGACCGAGAGGCGACTGTAATCGCCCGAACCGGGAGCGGCGATCATGCGATCCACCACTTCTCGCTGCAGCATAAAGTGTTGATCGACAATGTGCTCTGCGTACTCGACCAAGGTAAAAAGCAAAGGGCTTGAAATGTTGTAGGGCAGGTTACCTACAATGCGTAAGTTGCTGCCAAACTGAGAGAAATCAACGGTCAGTACATCGGCCTGCACAATGGGCAATTGCGTTTCAGAAAACCGCTGACGCAACCTAGCCGCTAAGTCTCGATCAAGCTCGATAACGGTGAGCGCATTGAGCTTCTCTAGCAGTGGCGCGGTCAACGCTCCTAAGCCGGGCCCAATCTCTATCATGCGATCTTCACGCGCGGGGCCTATCGCCCGCACGATCGCCTCAATGACACTCAGATCAACTAAGAAATTCTGACCAAATCGCTTTCGCGCCTGATGCGCTTGCACGTACTAGTCCTTCGCCTGTCGTTGACTTTTTTCTAAGCGATTGTCGATATACGACTGATTGCGCAGATGCTGCAACCACGCCTCAAAGGAAGCCTCTGAACGCTGCGCAAAGAGGCGCTGGCGAACCTGATTGCGTTGAAACTGCTCTGCCATATCTTGGGTCCGTCGCTCGTCTACCACGATTAAGTGCCAGCCAAAGGACGTTTGCACAGGCTCACTCACCTCGCCAATCTTCAGCTTCTTCATGGCCTGTTCAAAGGGCGGCACGGTTTCGCCAGGATTGAGCCAGCCCAGGTTACCGCCTTGGGGTGCAGACGAGTCATTTGAAAACCGCTTGGCCAAATCTGAAAAAGACTCTTGACCATTCACAATACGCTCACGCACCTGATCCAATTTTTGCTTGGCGACATCCGAAGGCACCGCTGCAGTGGTCTTGATCAAAATATGGCGTGCGCGCGTTTGCTCAACCATCATCGGCCCTTGCGCCGCAGGCACTCCGGCACCTGGCGCAGGTGTCGGCTGAGGTGGCGCAACCGGTTCGGGTGGCGGAGCACCGCCGGCACGCCCTAACACTTTAAGAATATGAAAACCATTACCACTTTGTATGATGTTGCTGATCTGACCATCACCAACACCGGCCACGGCCTTCAAAAACAAATCGGGCCAGTCTTTCACCAAACGCCCGCCCATGTCTCCACCACGGCTTGCCTCGGGCCCATCAGAGCTAGCCTTGGCAACCGACTCAAAACTTTCGCCTTTACGTAGACGGGCCAACAGTGCCTGCGCTTTAGCACGCAAGGCTTTGACCTCATCTTCGCTCGAGTCTTCTGGGACACGCACCAAAATTTGTGCGATTCCCATGACCTCAGGCTGTATGGGTGCTGGTTTGGGTTTCGGCGGAGGAGGTGGTGGGGGTACGACCACTTTTGCAGGAGCCGTCGATAGCAAACCGCCAGACTGTCGAGCTTTTTGTTCGCGCAAAAAAGCGTCGACTTCAGCGTCTGTAATCAGAATAGTGCTATCCACAACGCGTTGGCGCAGGCGATCTGTCAAAACTTCGCGCCGAATCATCCCGTTGTAATCAGCCCAGGACACTCCGGCACCTTCAATTTGCGAACGCAATTGTGCAGGAGTCATGTTGTTTCGCTGAGCGATTGCGTCAAGTGCGGATTTTAAAACTTGGTCTGTTACCTCGATATTGAGGCGCTTCGCCTCTTGCACTTGCAAACGCTCGATGATCAGTCTTTGCAATAACTGCGATTGAAGAACTTCGTCAGGTGGAATCTGAGCGCGCTGGCGTGTGAGGTCGGCTTTGATTTGCTGAGCACGAAGATCAAGCTCTCGGCGCGTGATGACATCTTTGTTTACCACAGCAACAATCGCGTCAGCTTCTTGGCTAGAGCTTGCAGAAGTTGCTCTTTGCGGCGCATTGGCATTTGGCCGCGCGCTACCCAAATTGTTGATTTGCGTTTGAGCGGCGAGGGGCGTCACAGCGACGCATCCAAACAGCGCGCAAAGCAAAGCTTGTTGAAAGCATTTGACGCCAAACATTATTCGTACCTTTCAAATTTACTGATATTGGGCACCGCAGGAGTGACCGCTTCGTAACCAGGGATCGCTCTGCCAATAATTCCCATTGGGTTTTGCCCAAGGTTGCCGATGCCTCCAAGCTCGAGCTGGAAAAATGCGGCGGTGTTGGTTTGATCGGCACTGACAACATAACGCTGAAATACGAAACGACCAGACCAACAACAGTCACCCTTGTATTCGACGCCCAACACACCCTGCGTAACTTTAGGCATCGAGACCATCACCGTTGGATCGATAATGCTCTGAGCCGTCACGCGATTAAACGAATAATCAACACGGCCAACTGAGTACCATTTTTTTGCCAACGGCCATTGAAACGAACCACTGATCTGATTTTGACCTTGGGGCTGATAAAGCGCCAAAGAGGGCGGATTGATCTGGTATCTGTATGACAAAGACATCATGGCCAAACGCTGTGGGCGCCAGCGCGCCACAACCTGCGCACGATCCCACTGGCTTAGGTAAGGGTCATATTGAAAGGTCGCAGACGTATTGATTTTATCGGTCAGTGCGGCGCTCGTGCCGATCAAGAACTCGGATTTTGTATTGGTACGCGGCACCTCGAAGGGCAAGGTCACCATCTGATCTTCAAAGTAGTAGCGCTGGGCTACGCCAAAACTGAAACGCTCAAACCCGGTCTCTTGGTCCATCCAGCGCGTTGTCAACGCGAGCGTCGTCTGATTTGCGTTGGCGATACGATCCCAACCGCCTGCATAAATGTTTTCTTGAAACGCCTGCGAGAAGTTGAAATCAGCCAGAGTGGTGTCATACACCGGAAACTGCGACTGATCGCGATAAGGTACCTTCAAGTAATAGGCACGTGGCTCGAGCGTTTGAACCGCTGGTTTACCAAAGAAAGTCGTGTCGCGGTCAAAAGTCATACCAGAGTCGAGCGACATAATTGGCAAGACGCGCGAGTTTGACGGTTGTCCGTAGCCGTACCAGCTTTCGAGTCCGTACCAGTCGGTTTGATACTGGGTCGCACTGACAGCGATTTTGGGTGTGATGTACCAGCCAGGTTTAACAATCGGGTAAGAGATCGACGAGTAAGACGAGGCACGCGAGCCATCAGGCTTGTACCGTAAGCTGCCACCGGGGCCAT
>CALCPT010000243.1 GCA_937897265.1 uncultured Alcaligenaceae bacterium | reverse complement strand
CGGCGTGTATCGCATCTTTGCCTATGACCAGCCGACGCTGGAGGAAGGCAAGCGCTACGGCCTGAATGTCGCGAAGGACAGCGTGCGGCAGTACAATATCGAGTATCACCCGGCTCGCGGCGGCTTCCTCGCGAACAACGCGCTCGTGCTTTACAGCGGCATGGGCTCAAACGCCGGGCATCTGCTGGATACCACGCAAGGCAGCCTGAATGGCAAAGATGATGGCGGCATCGCTGTCGGGCGCACTTTCTCGGATTATGAGGGCGACATGCACTTCACCGTGCTGAGCAAAAACGCCACGATACCTGCCTCACTCGACATCGCCTACAATCGCGGACCTTTCCCTGGCAATGCAGCGCCCACCGCCACACTCGCAGCGAGTGCCACGACAATCGCTGTAGGTGGCAGCGTCACTTTCACCGCCACCGCAGCAGATGCTGATGGCGACTCACTCGCCTATCAATGGCAGTTTGATGACGGAGTGAATGGCACCAACAGCAATGTCTTTACCCGTACTTTCAGCACCGCGGCTCAAGTCAATATGGGCCATGTTATTGGGAATGCGCGGATCCCAGGCGTCGGTAAACACCGGGCGCCCGCTCAACGCTTGCATGGTGACTGCTGTAATGAAATGTGTGGCGGCATCGGTCATGATGACGTCGACCGTCGCACCTTGTTCGACCAGACGGCGCACGAGTTCGGCTGACTTGTAGCAGGCGATGCCACCACTTAAACCCAACACGATGCGTTTATTGAGTAGCTCTTGCATGACGACCTCGCAGCCGAAGAATTTCATCGAGAATTAACAGGATAGCACCCACCGTAATACAGCTGTCGGCGACATTAAACGCAGGGTAGTACCAATTTTGCCAATAGAACAATAAAAAATCGATCACATGGCCGTAGGCAATGCGGTCGATGACATTGCCCAAGGCTCCGCTCAAAATCAAAGCCAAGGCCATTAGCAGGCGCCGCTGCGTGCGATTGGTGTGCATCATCCAGAGCATAAAAGCCGCCGCGCCCAAGCCTAAGGCCGTAAAAAACCAGCGTTGCCAGCCCGCCTGGTCGGCCAAAAAGCTAAACGCCGCGCCAGGGTTATAGAGCAGCGTGAAGTCAAAGAACGGTAAAACATTTACGCGTTCGCCGTAGCGTAAGGATGAGTCAAACCAAAGCTTAGTCAGTTGATCAATGACCAACAAACACCCAGCTAGAATTAGCCAGCGGGTGAGCGCTGGCGCAGCCTGAACCTGCGGGTCTGCTTGAGTGTTGACACTCATCGTGGCTTAGCCGTTTGCGTGTGCTTGTGCGTTGCCATGTATCGTTGCTTAGCCTGCGGCTTTCGCTTCGTTCAGATTGCTCACACAGCGCCCGCAAATATCGGGGTGCTCGGCATCGTGACCAATATCTTCCCGCCAATGCCAGCAACGTTCACATTTTTTATGCTGTGAGGGCGCGATGTTGATCAAGAGTTCAGTGGGCGCGCCTGCTGTTGCAGCATGCACGCTAACTTTAGACACGATCAAGATGAACGGTAGCTGCTCTGCGACGCTTTGTAGCAGGGCGAGATCCGCGCCATGTGCAGTGAGTTCGACCTCACCTTGGAGTGACGAGCCAATACTGCCGGCTGTGCGAAGCTCTTCGAGTTTGCGAGTCACGAGGGCACGGATTTCGCGTAAGCGAGACCAGCGCTGCTGCAAGGTGTCAGCCTCAGCGATTGCAGGCACCGAGTGATAGCACTCAGTGAAAATCGTCAGGCGACTGGTGTCAGGCTGCTCGGCGAGAGTCGAGGCGCACAGAATGCCCCAGGCCTCTTCAGCGGTGAATGACAGAATAGGTGCCATCAGCTTGAGTAAAGTCTGAGTGATGTGCAAGAGTGCTGTTTGCGCAGAGCGACGAGCCAAGCTCTTTGGTGCTGACGTGTACAAGCGGTCTTTTAAGACATCCAGGTAAAACGAACCTAAATCTTCAGAGCAAAAATGTTGCAACCGAGACATGGCTGGTTGAAATTCGTATTGCTCAAAGCTCTTGAGTACCTCAGCTTGCATCTGTGCCGTCATTGCCAAAGCGTATCGGTCGATTTCAAGCATGCTTTCAAGCTGCACGGCATCTTTTGCTGCATTAAAGTCGGCGAGATTGGCAAGCAAAAAGCGTAAGGTGTTACGAATGCGGCGATAGCTTTCAACCACGCGCTTAAGAATTTCGTCAGAGATCGACAGCTCGCCAGAGTAATCGGTGCTGGCGACCCACAAACGCAAAATCTCAGCGCCTAAGCTGTCAGAGACTTTTTGGGGGGCAATGACATTGCCAACCGATTTACTCATTTTGCGCCCTTGGCCGTCAACGACAAAACCGTGGGTTAACAAACTGTTGTAAGGGGCGCGGCCTTCGAGCATGCAACCCGTCAGTAACGAAGAATGAAACCAACCGCGATGCTGATCCGAACCCTCAAGGTACATATCAGCAGGCCAGGGTAATTCGCCATGCGAACCTTGGTGCGCATTGTCTAGACCACCCAGAACTGTGGCGTGGGTTGTGCCCGAATCAAACCAGACATCAAGCGTATCGCGATTTTTTTCGTATTGATCGGCTTCAGGCCCAAGCAAGTCAGCTGGCTCAACGGCTTGCCACGCTTCGATGCCGCCTTGCTCAACGAGTTTGGCAACGGCTTCAAGCAAAGCAGGGGTGTCGGGGTGCAAGGCACCTGTTTCTTTGTGAATAAAGAACGCCATGGGAACGCCCCACTGGCGTTGCCGTGAGAGTGTCCAGTCAGGGCGGTTCGCGATCATGGCGTGCAGGCGTGCGCGTCCCCATGCTGGGTAAAACGCGGTGGCTTCGATTGCGGCTAACGCACTGGCGCGCAGGGTTGGTGCGTCGTCCTTGGGCTGTACATCCATGCCGGCAAACCATTGACTCGTTGCCCGGTAAATGATCGGTGTCTTGTGGCGCCAGCAGTGCATGTAACTGTGTGCGTGTGGTTCTTGCTTAAGCAGGGTGCCGGCTTGCGCGAGTGCTTCGACGATTTTTGGATTCGCCGCCCAGATGCTCAAACCACCGAAGCCAGGCAAACTGGGCACGTACTTGCCGTCTCCCATGACAGGGCTGATGATGTCGGCATCTTTCATGCCGTTTGCTTTGCAAGATAAGAAGTCTTCGATACCGTAGGCTGGTGCTGAATGCACCACTCCTGTACCGGTGTCGAGCGTGACGTAATCGCCCAAATAGACCGGTGCCGTGCGCTGATAGCCCGCGTCAAAGCGGGCCAGTGGGTGTTCGAACTCGAGCTTGTTTAACGCTTGCCCGAGGCAGCGCGCAACGATCTCGCCTTGCAGGTTCCACTCTTTCAGGCAGGCTTGAACACGGTCGACTGCGATGAGCAATAGCGCACCGGTTGCAGGTGCTGGGCTGACGCGAACCAACGCATATTCAAACTCAGGATGCAGGTTGAGTGCCTGGTTTGACGGGATTGTCCAGGGAGTCGTCGTCCAGATCACAATGGCGCCCGGCTCAACCTCGTGCAGGCCAAACGCTTTTGCAAGGGCGGCCCGATCAATAAACGGGAAGGCGACATGAACGGCTGGGTCTTTGCGATCGGCGTATTCAACCTCAGCTTCAGCGAGCGCCGAGCCACAATCAAAGCACCAGTTCACGGGCTTGAGGCCCCTAAACACATAGCCTTTATCGAGGATTCGGCCAAGCGCACGAATTTCATTGGCCTCGTTGCTGAAGTTCATTGTCAGGTAGGGGCGATTCCAGTCGCCCAACACACCTAGTCGTTCAAAATCCTTTTTTTGGCGTTCGATTTGCTCAAGTGCGTAGGCACGGGCCTTGGCTTGTACTTCAGCAACCGGCAAATGTTTGCCGTACTTTTTCTCAATCTGAATTTCAATCGGCATGCCGTGGCAATCCCAGCCCGGTACATAGGCCGCATCAAAGCCAGCCATGTTGCGGCTTTTGACGATGATGTCTTTCAAGATCTTGTTGACTGCATGCCCGATGTGGATGTCACCGTTGGCATAAGGTGGACCATCATGCAATAAAAAGGTCGGACGCCCTTTACTAGCTTCGCGAATCGCCTGATAGACGCGTTTTTCTTGCCATTGTGCAACCCACAGGGGCTCACGGCGTGGCAGATCGCCACGCATCGGAAACGGGGTGTCGGGCAGATTGAGTGTTTGTTTATAGTCCATGGGGCGCAAAATAAGCCCGCGCATGCTGTGCATCGGCATGCATGGCGGCAGTCAGGGTTGGGAGATCAGGAAATTTTTCTTCGTCCCGCACATGTTGCAGGAGTTCGACCCGGATGAGTTTACCGTAAGCATCCGGGTTGCTTGTTAATAAGTGTGTTTCGAGCAGGATTCGGCCATCGTCCTCGACGGTCGGACGAACCCCTAAGCTGGCTACGCCAGG
>CALCPT010000242.1 GCA_937897265.1 uncultured Alcaligenaceae bacterium | reverse complement strand
AGTGCGCGCGTCGCCCATGACGCCGACCGAGCGAACGGGAAGCAGCACGGCAAAGGCCTGCCAGATCTTGTCGTAGAGGCCGGCCTTGCGGATCTCGTCGAGATAGATGGCGTCGGCTTTCTGGAGGATGGCCACGCGCTCTGGCGTGATCTCGCCGGGAATGCGGATGGCCAGACCCGGCCCCGGGAAGGGATGGCGCCAGACGAACTGTGCGCCGTCGCGGATCTCCAGCAGGGGATGACGCGCGGGCGCGGCGGCACGCGAGGGTTCGTTCAGGCGAAGTAGCAGCATGACTGCCGCCGCCGACAACACTGCGGCCACCACGAACGCCGCCGATGCGCCGGCCCACGCCACCATCGCCCCTGCAATCGCCGGCCCACCCGCATAGGCCATGCTGCGCGCCAGCTCCAGCCGGCCATTGGCGCGCGCCAGCATCTCGCGCGGCACCAGGCCCGGCACCAGCGCCGGCGCGGTGGCCACAAAAAACCAACCGTCGCCATCATACAGACGCCCCAGTGCCAGCAAGATCGGCGCGCTCAGCATCGCGGCGGCGTTGCTCAAGCCGCTCAGCCTCTTTGACTTTGGCGAGTTCAACCTCTTTTTTAATACGCTCTTTTTCTTTGATAGCCTCTTCTGCTGCGCGTTTCTCGGCAGCCTCTTTGGCAGCTATTTCGCGCGCAAGCCTCTCTTGTTCGCGCCGGCGTTTAGCCTCTTGTTCAAGTGCGATCTCTGGATCAACCTGAGGTGTTGGCGCGGCCGCCGGGGCAACCGGCGGGGGCGGAGGAGGTGGTGGTGGCGGAGAGGGCTCGGGCGTGGGCTCAGGCTTTGGCGTGGGCGCAGGCTCAGGCTTTGCGGTGGGTTCGGGGGGCTTGGTCTGGGGCGGTGGGCTGACAGGGCTATTGCCATCGGCCACAAGCATAATTTCGAGCGGCCCATTCGCTTCAGTTTTCCAGTCAAGTCCGAGCACAAGCATTAACACTAGGATCAAATGGCTGAGCAGCGCCAAGCCGAGCGCACGCAAGTTCATCGCCTGCCGCGGGGGCAGGATTGGACCGCGCACCAATTTTGGATGGCGTGGTGGCATCAGAATGAGGGGCGCTTAGGCGAGTTCGACATGACGTAAGTTAACGCTTTGCAGGCTTGGCATTATTCGACGCAGGTGCTGTATTGCCTTTTTGATCGACCAACAAACCAAGTTTCGTCACACCGTTTTTGCGCAGATCTTCCATGACTTTCATGACAACGTCGTAGGGGACTTTGCCATCAGCGCCAATGACTACTGGCTGATCGGGTTTAAGTTCAGACAGAATGGTTTGCGCGAGTGCGTTTCGTTCGACGGGTTTGAAGGTTTGACCAGATTCGCGTTTACGCCACGACACCTTGCTATCTTCTGTAATTTGAATCTCAATCGGCGTCATGGGGACATTGGCCGCTTGCCCGACAGAGGGGAGCTCGATCACACCTGGTGTGATTAAAGGTGCCGTGACCATAAAAATCACCAACAGTACGAGCATCACGTCGATATACGGCACGACGTTAATCTCGTTTTTGAGGCGACGGCCCGAGCGCCCAGAACTAGAGCGTACCGAAGACATTAGCGCACCTGCCGCTGCAGAATGTTCAAGAACTCATCAACGAAGGTTTCAAAACGAATCGACAGGCGATCGATATCGTGGGTGTAGCGGTTGTACGCCACCACGGCTGGGATCGCAGCAAACAGGCCGATGGCCGTTGCAATCAGCGCCTCTGCGATACCGGGCGCGACTGACGCGAGAGTGGCCTGCTGAACATTTGCTAGACCAACGAACGCGTGCATAATGCCCCACACGGTGCCTAACAGGCCAACATACGGGCTGACTGAGCCCGTCGAGGCTAAGAAGTTTAGATGCGACTCGAGTTCATCCATCTCGCGCTGAAAGGCTGCACGCATCGCTCGTCGTGCGCCATCAAGCGTTGGTGCCGCGGCGGGAGTCGTACCCACTCGACGTGCTTTGGTGAACTCTCCCATTCCGGCATGAAAGATACGAGCCAAGGCGCCACTCTCGTTTAAGCGCCCGGCAATCGACTGATCAAGGCCATTCAAGTCGCCACCCGACCAGAAGTCATCTTCGAACCGTCGCGTTTGCGCCAACGATTTTTTAATCGTGGCGCGCTTCGAAAAAATGAAGGTCCAGGAAACAACAGAGACCACAATTAAGAGCAGCATAATCAGTTGCACGGGGATGCTGGCGTTTAAGACCAGCGAGAGCATTGACATGTCAGAGGTAGTTGGCATCACTTATTCCTGGATAGTTACTGCAAATTTGGTGCGTACCGAGTGAGGGATTGCGGCGACCCGCATGTTAACGGTTTCTACACAACACACTTGGATATTGCTTTCGGTCAGAAGTTCACCGTCTCGGTAAATCGTCTGATAGAAGTGTAACGAAGCTCGGCCCATTCGTGTGACTTCGCTTTCAATTTGTAACAAGTCATCGAGGCGTGCAGGCTTGCGGTAGCGAATATCAAGCTCGGTGACCATAAACCCCCGTTGTTCTTGCGCCGCGAGTTCTGACTGGTGAACGCCTACCGCGCGCAGCCACTCGGTGCGGCCGCGCTCCATGAACTTGAGGTAATTGGCGTAAAACACGACACCGCCCATGTCGGTGTCTTCGTAGTACACACGGACCTCAAAGCGATGTTTAAACGCTGGTGGCTGGGGTTGCATCCTTAAGCCTCTGTTTGCTGCCCTGTCGGCACGAGTCGCAATCTGACCACATTACACCCGCGACAAGCGAGCGAGTGTTTGTGCGACACAGTCAGCAAGCGCGACGCGCGCGGCGTCGGTTTCGGTGCGGCATAAAAGCTCAACGACACCGTCTTTCAGGCCGCGATCACCCACGGTAATCCTGACGGGTGGGCCAATGAGCTCCCACTCAGCAAACATGATGCCGGGGCGTAAATCGCGATCATCCAAAATAACGTCTACCCCTTGTGCCTTGAGCGATAGATAGATCGACTCGCAGGCGCTGCGCACCTCTTCGCTTTTGCCCCAACCGACTCCGCAAATTACCACCTCAAAGGGTGCGAGCGCGCGTGGCCAAACAATGCCTTTGGCATCGTGATTTTGTTCGATCGCAGCCCCCACCAAACGGGTCACGCCAATCCCGTAGCAGCCCATCTCCATGAGTGCTGGTTTACCAGTTTCGTCAAGAAAGGTCGCTTTTAACGCCTCCGAGTATTTCGTACCAAGATAAAACACGTGTCCGACTTCAATGCCTCGTTGGATTGCCAGTTCGCCGTTCCCTGAGGGGGCGCGGTCGCCTGCGACGACATTACGTAAGTCGGTCACTAAATCTGGTTCGGGCAGGTCGCGTACCCAGTTCACTCCACTCAGGTGGGCGTCTTCTTGGTTGGCGCCACAGATAAAGTCATGCATGTTGGCGACAGTGCGGTCGGCAATGACTTTGACAGGAAGTTTTGTGTTGACGGGACCTAAATAGCCCGGTTTGCAGCCAAAGTGCTCAACGATCTCGGTTTCAGTGGCGAATCTAAAGCCCTGATTCAGCCCGGGGATCTTGCCCGTCTTGATTTCATTGAGTTCATGATCGCCGCGCAATAACAGCAGCCACACTTTACTTGGCTGGTCTTTATGATCAGTTGCAAGGACAATCGACTTGATCGTTTGTGCCAGCGGCACCCCCAACAATTGCGCAACGGCCTCGCATTTGGCGGCGCCCGGCGTGGGTTCGAGTTTCATGGCTGCGACCGGGGCGCCGCGCTGTTCAATCAGGCAAGGCGCTACGGCAAGCTCAATGTTGGCGGCGTAGTCTGACCCCGGGTCGTATACGATCAAGTCTTCACCGATGTCAGCAATCACTTGAAATTCGTGACTCTGCGAGCCGCCAATCGACCCCGTGTCGGCAGAGACTGCCCTAAAGGTCAGACCCATACGTTGAAAAATCTTCATGTAGGCGTCAAACATGATCTGATAGCTTTTTTGCGCGCCAGCCACATCACGATCAAACGAATAGGCGTCTTTCATGGTGAATTCGCGTCCGCGCATCACACCAAAGCGCGGGCGGCGTTCGTCGCGAAACTTCGTTTGAATATGATAAAAATTGACTGGGAGTTGCCGCCAGCTTTGAATTTCGTTACGGGCGATGTCGGTGATCACTTCTTCGGAGGTGGGTTGCAGCACAAAATCGCGACCGTGGCGGTCTTTCATGCGCAAAAGCTCAGGTCCGTATTGCTCCCAGCGACCCGACTCTACCCACAGTTCGGCGGGCTGCACCACTGGCATCAAGAGCTCGAGTGCCCCTGCGGCGTTCATTTCTTCGCGGATGATGTTTTCGATCTTGCGAATGACGCGCAAGCCTAAGGGCATGTAGTTGTAAATGCCGCCGGCCAGTTTGCGTATTAATCCTGCGCGCATCATCAATTGATGGCTAGTGATCTCGGCGTCGTTGGGGGCTTCTTTTAGGGTGCTGATATGAAAGGCGGATGCGCGCATGGGATAGGAGCTAAATTTTATTAGGGCATATTGCCCAACAGGTACGTATAATCACCCGCATTGTATTGAATTCGCAGGGAGTGGCCATGCTTGATCGCGAAGGCTACCGTCCAAATGTTGGGATTATCCTCGTTAATCAAAAAAACGAGGTCTTTTGGGGCAAGCGCATACGGGAACATGCCTGGCAGTTTCCGCAAGGCGGCATCAATCAGGGCGAAAGCCCATCGCAGGCGATGCTGCGCGAGCTTCACGAAGAGGTCGGTCTGTTGCCCGATCATGTCCGAGTCTTAGGGCGTACGCGCGAGTGGTTGCGTTATGACGTGCCGGATACCTTTATCCGGCGCGAATCACGCGGGCACTACAAAGGACAAAAGCAGATTTGGTTTCTGCTGCGTATGCTTGGGCGCGACACAGACGTGTGCTTGCGTGCTACCCCGCACCCCGAGTTTGATGCGTGGCGCTGGAGCCCTTACTGGGTCTCGCTCGATGATGTGATCGAGTTCAAGCGCGAGGTCTACACTCAGGCACTCAATGAGTTGTCACCCTTGATTTTCAAGCGTGGTCACGATCTTTCTGAGCAAGCGGCGGCGCAAGTGCAGCCTGAGCAAACCCCGATCTCAGGTTGTTAGGCAAAAAAAAGCAGTGCATTTCTGCACTGCTCACTCTAGCTGAAGGCGATCTTTTTTAGCGTAGACGCTTAATCAGGCTAGAAGTATCCCAACGTCCGCCGCCCATTTTCTGAACGTCGGCATAAAACTGATCAATTAAGGCGATGCTCGGGACGCGTGCGCCGTTTCGGTTGCACTCGTCCATCACTAAGCCTAAATCTTTACGCATCCAATCGACAGCAAAACCAAACTCGAACTTATCGTCAACCATGGTGGCGCCGCGATTATCCATTTGCCAGCTTTGGGCAGCACCTTTGCCGATGACCTCGATGACTTGCTTCATGTCTAAGCCGGCAGCTTGTCCGAAGGCGATGCCTTCAGACAGGCCCTGTACTAACCCAGCAATACAAATCTGGTTCACCATTTTTGCCAACTGGCCAGCACCAGCAGGACCAACAAGGGTGACCGCGCGTGCCATTACAGCGATAACGGGCTTCACAGCTTCAAACTCGACCACATCGCCGCCGCACATCACGGTCAACATGCCGTTGATTGCGCCAGCTTGTCCGCCTGATACCGGGGCATCAATAAAGCGTAACGACTTTTGTTTGGCTAGCGCGCTGAGTTCGCGCGCCACCAACGCTGAGGCCGTGGTGTGATCAACAAAGGTTGCCCCTGCTGACATGCCCGCAAAGGCTCCATCAGGGCCCAGCACGATGCTACGTAGGTCGTCATCATTACCAACGCACGCAAACACGATCTGAGCGCCCTGAGCCGCCTCACGAGGGGTGGCGCAGGCGCGCCCCCCGAACTCTTTGACCCAAGCTTGCGCCTTTTGAGCGCTACGGTTGTACACCGTCACGTCATGCCCAGCCGTTGCCAGGTGACCCGCCATGGGCAGCCCCATCACCCCCAGTCCGATAAAGGCGACTTTGGTGGGAGTAGAGGGTTCGTACGTTTTGCTATTGATGCTAGACATCTATTTACTCTTCGACAAAGGCTTCTTCACGCTTCTTCTTGATGGAAGGCAGCGCAACGATAATCACCAGAATTGCAGCAACGCCAAGTAGCGAAGCCGAGAGGGGACGGTCAAGGAACGTGCTGTAATTGCCGCGCGACAACAGCAACGCACGACGGAAGTTCTCCTCCATCAGTGGGCCGAGCACCAAGCCCAGCAGCAGCGGCGCGCCTTCGCACTTCAGTTTGGACCAAATGTAACCGATGATGCCAAAGCATGAGGTCGTCATGATGTCAAAGGTGTTGTAGTTCAGTGAGTACACACCGATGGTACAAAACACCAAGATCGCTGGGAACAAGATTTTGTAAGGCACTTTGAGCAGTTTTACCCAAATACCAACAAGCGGCAGGTTCAAGACAACCAGCATCAAGTTACCAATCCACATCGAGGCAATCAAACCCCAAAACAGCTGAGGATGGCTTGACATCACCTGTGGGCCAGGTTGAATGTTGTGAATCGTCATCGCACCGACCATCAGTGCCATCACTGCGTTACTTGGAATACCGAGTGTCAGCAGAGGAATGAACGATGTTTGAGCACCTGCGTTGTTGGCGGCCTCAGGACCAGCAACACCGGCTGGGTGTCCCTTACCAAAACGTTCTGGATTCCTTGAGAGTTTCTTTTCAAGCGTGTAGGAGGCAAACGATGACAGCACTGCGCCACCGCCAGGCAGAATCCCGAGCATTGATCCCAAAGCTGTGCCGCGAACGACTGCGGGCCAAGCCTCTTTAAATTCTTGCTTGTTGGGATACAACGAACCGATTTTTGACGCAATCTCAACCCGATTTTCTCTGAGTTCGAGGTTGCTCATAATTTCGGCAAAGCCGAACACGCCCATTGCCACGATTGCAAAATCAAGACCGTCTTGCAGTTCTGGCACGCCAAAGTCAAAGCGGGCGACACCTGAGTTCACGTCGGTGCCGACCATACCGAGCAACAGACCCAACAAGATCATGCAGATCGCTTTAATCAGCGAACCAGACGCCAGCACGACTGCGCCAACTAAACCGAGCACCATCAGTGAGAAGTATTCGGCAGGACCAAACTTAAAGGCAACTTCGGCAAGCGGTGGTGCAAACGCAGCCAACAGCAGCGTCGCGATACTACCGGCAAAGAATGAAGCCAGACCGGCGATCGATAGCGCCGCACCTGCGCGACCATTTTTAGCCATCGCGTGCCCGTCGAGTGTCGTCACCACCGATGAGGTCTCGCCCGGCAAGTTCACCAAAATGGCGGTTGTTGAACCACCATATTGCGCGCCGTAGTAGATACCGGCCAACATAATCAGACCAGCAATCGGTGGCAGCACATAGGTAATGGGTAGCAACATTGCAATCGTTGGGACAGGGCCCAAACCAGGCAAAACGCCCACCAAGGTGCCTAGCAAACAGCCCAATAGAGCGTAGGTCAGGTTCTCAGGCGTGAAAGCCACGCCAAAACCCATCATCAAATTATTAAATAAGTCCATGAACAGGTGCTCCTTAGTTCAGACCGAGAAAGGCGGGCCAAATTGGAAACACCAATTTGAGACCTTTCACAAACGATAGCCAGCACAGCAACGTCAAGAATGCGGCGTTGGCGATAGTGACCTTCCATGAGTGCTCGTGGCTAGCAAAGCTGCTGACTGCTACCAACAAGAACAACGAGAAAATCATTCCCATTGGGCGCAGCAGTAAACCAAACAGAACAATCGCTGAAATGATGATGGCCAGAATCTTGAAGTCGAATCTTGCCACTTCTGTTTTTTCTGCTTTAGGGCGTAATGCGCTAAGTAGCACCACTGCGCCTAAGACGGCCATGATGATGCCAAGCCAATGGGGGAAATAGCCAGGGCCCATGCGGGCGGCAGTGCCCATCGAGTAACTGGTGGCCTTCCAGGCGAATCCAAGGCCGAGCAGGATGAACATCACCCCTGACCAGAAGTCCTGTTTATTTCTAAGCTGCATGATGGGTAGCTCCTTAACTGCGCTGCTGAAAATTTGTTGAAACAATATGTGCGTTGAGCGCACCGTGGTTCTGCTGGCTCTAAGCCTCTGTTTGTATTTTTGTCAGAGAACAAGCAAGGTTTGCATGGTAATGGAGAGCAGCCTCAAAGCAAACCCTGAACTTACCCCTAGATGATGGGGTTTTCCCTAGAGATGTGTTAATTTGCCCACAAAATGCGCCGAATTGTGCAAACCATTAACATTTAGTAACCTCGGAGTGAGTGCGGCAGCGGGCTTAACATAGTTTTCTGAACGCTAACTGACAAAACGAAGTTAATTTGGCGTTTTAGCGTGAGAGATGTTTCTGTCTCAAATCCCTTTCAGCCACTCGCCTAAGGTGTGTTTCGCCTGAATGCTCAATTTTGCTTTACGATAACGCCATGCTTGAAGATCTCGACCAACTCTCAATTCGCTTAGCAGCCCTGATTGCTTACACGCAAGAGCTTGCCTCTGAGGCAGAGACATTGCGTGCTAATTTGTCTAAGGTGCAGTCTGAGCGTGACGCGCTGGCGGCCAAGCTCGCACAAGAAGGCAGTCAGGCTAAAGCATTAACCCGCAAGGTTGATGCCTATGCGTCTGAGCAGGCGGCTCTGCAAGGCTCTCTCGACCTCTTTAAGCAAGAGCAGTCAACGCTGCAGGCTCAACTGCAGTCCCGCGAACACGAGGTCTCTACCCTGCGCGCAGCCACTGCGCAGGCGCGTGAACGTATCGAAGCTGTACTTGAGCGGTTGCCTGGCGCACCAACCTCCCCTGAGCAAGAGGCTCAATAATGGAACGCGTTGATATTTCAATTTTGGGACGAGACTATTCTTTGGCGTGTCCGCCTGAAGAAAAGCAGGCCTTGACCGCTGCGGCTCAGCACATCAGCCAGTTAGCCGGGCGTATTCAAGGCAGTGGCAAGGTCTCGGGTAACGAACGTATTGCGGTGATGGCGGCGATTCAGGTAGCGATTGAATTGTTATCGGTTAAGGTGCCTGATGGTCCCTTAGGTGGTTTGGCCGTTGGTGACTTCAAGCGTAGAATAGACAACTTGAATGCGATTCTCGATACAGTTGGGCCATCGGTTTCGTAATTTCAATACGCAGTACAGGATTCACAGTTTGTCCCTGCTGTGTTCGCGAGAGGTCAAATATTCTCAGAACCAATGCTTATGGCATACATAGGTTGCGGGATAGTTAGACAGGTATGCGGGTCTCTAGCAGACGCGCTCAAAGTCATCAGATCGCGGCCAACTTGAACTTACGGTTCGAGATGCCGGCCTGAACGGCACAAGCGGGGCATCTATATCAACGAGTCTGTGGCCTCACAGGCTCGTTGTCTGATGAAAAAAACTCTATCTAATCAGGTGCCTTGTTTGGCTACCAAGCCGTTCACGCAGGCTCGCTGATCGCGGTCGGGCATTGCAATTTGGCGTTAGCGTTGCTCGCGTGCGTTTACAAATAGCCATATTCCCGCAAGTACCATTGGCACCGACAGCCACTGCCCCATCGATAACCCCGCTGCAAGTAAACCCAAAAAATTATCTGGCTCACGGGCAAATTCAGCGATAAATCTAAAGACGCCATAACCTATCAGAAATACGGCGCTGACTTGGCCAGTTGGCCGAGGTTTATTCGCAAACCACCAAAGTAAAACAAATAAGGCTAGACCTTCGAGGCCCAGCTGATACAGCTGAGATGGATGGCGAGCGATGCCGTCACCGCTTTGCCTGAAGACCATCGCCCAAGGCAATGTACTTGGCCGGCCCCACAGTTCGCCATTGATGAAGTTGCCAAGCCTGCCCGCGGCAAGAGCAAGAGGTATGAGTGGGGCGACAAAATCTGCCACCTCAAAAAATTTGTAGCCCCGACTGCGCGCGAGCCAAAACATCATCGCCAGCACACCTAGCAAGCCACCATGAAAAGACATGCCACCTTCCCACAGGTAGGTGATTTCAAGTGGATGGGCCAAATAGTGGGCGGGCTTGTAGAACAATACGTAACCGAGACGACCGCCGGCTACCACCCCCAAGACCCCATAAAAAATGATGTCTTCTAGGTCGCGCACGGTCAGGCGTGACTTATTGTGAGCGATGCGCCAACGTCCAAGCAGCCAGGCCGAGCCAAAGCCCACCAAATACATCAGGCCATACCAATGGATGGAGAGCGGGCCTAAACGCAGCGCAACAGGGTCAAAGTCGGGAAATTGCAGCATCGCGAGCTACCGGTCAAAAGATGTCCGATAATAACCCTTTGACCTTACCGGAGATCTGCTTTGACAGATCGACCGAAGAAGGGTTAGCTTTGAAGGCTATCCCGAATTTTTTGTAATCCATCTTAGGTGTTCATTCATGGCAAATAACGAGCGTTCTAAACACATTACCGAAGGCGTGACGCGCGCGCCCAACCGTTCGATGTATTACGGCATGGGCTACAAAGAAACTGACTTCGCGAACCCCATGATTGGCGTGGCCAACGGGCATTCGACTATTACGCCATGTAACAGTGGCTTGCAGCCTCTCGTAGACGCTGCGATCGCAGCTATCCGTGAGGCAAAGGCGAATCCACAAATGTTTGGCACTCCGACGATTTCGGATGGTATGTCAATGGGTACCGAGGGGATGAAATACTCACTCGTTTCGCGCGAAGTGATTGCTGACTGTATTGAGACCGCTGTTCAAGGTCAATGGATGGACGGCGTCGTAGTTGTTGGCGGTTGCGATAAAAATATGCCCGGCGGCATGATTGGTATTGCACGCATGAACGTCCCAGGCATCTACGTCTACGGTGGCACGATCAAGCCAGGGTCACACAAAGGCCGTGACTTGAATATCGTTTCGGTTTTTGAGGCGGTGGGTGAGTTCACGATGGGCCGTATGAGCCAAGAAGATTTCAAAGCGATTGAGCAAAAAGCGATTCCAGGTTCAGGTTCGTGTGGCGGAATGTATTCAGCCAACACGATGAGCTCTGCGTTTGAGGCGATGGGGATGGCGCTGCCGTACTCAAGCACACTAGCCAATGAAGATCAGGTGGCAATTGATAATGCAGCCGAAGCTGCGCGGGTATTGGTTGACGCGGTGCGAAATAATCGCAGGCCGCGCGACATCATCACACGCAAGTCGCTTGAGAATGCCGTTTCGGTGATTATGGCGATTGGCGGGTCAACTAACGCCGTTCTGCACTTTCTTGCTATTGCCCATGCGGCCGAAGTGTCTTGGACAATCGATGACTTTGAAAAAGTGCGCCAACGCGTGCCAGTACTGTGCGACTTGAAGCCTTCAGGTCAATTTTTGACAGTCGACTTGCATCGTGCCGGTGGTGTCCCTCAGGTTATGAAAATTTTGCTGAATGCTGGCTTGCTGCACGGCGACTGCATGACAATTTCTGGCAAAACGATTGCTGAAGTCTTAAAGGATGTGCCAGATCAGCCGCCCGCAGGGCAGCAGGTGATTCGACCTATCGCCAATGCGATGTACGACCAAGGTCACCTGGCTATTCTGAAAGGCAACTTGTCGCCGGAGGGTTCAGTGGCAAAAATCACTGGCCTCAAGAACCCCGCCATGACAGGCCCAGCGCGCGTGTTCGATTCAGAAGATGATGCGATGGCCGCGATTATGGACCGCAAGATTACCCATGGCGATATCGTTGTGATTCGCTATGAAGGGCCCAAGGGCGGTCCAGGGATGCGTGAAATGTTGGCTCCGACTTCGGCGCTCGTTGGTCAGGGCTTGGGCGAGACTGTCGGCTTGATCACCGACGGGCGCTTCTCTGGAGGCACTTGGGGGATGGTGGTTGGACACGTTGCCCCCGAGGCCTTTGTTGGTGGCTTGATTGGCCTGATCAAAGAGGGCGATTCAGTCACCATTGACGCGCACAAGCTTCTTTTGCAGTTGAACGTACCCGAGGCCGAAATTGCCGAGCGTCGTAAAGCCTGGGTACAGCCCAAGCCACGTTACAACCGTGGCGTGCTTGCTAAGTTTGGTCGTCTGGCCAGCACAGCGAGCCGCGGAGCTGTGACGGATGCGTTTGACGAATAAGTCGGATGCGTTGGATAACCAAGTGTTTACAGCGCGGGTATCTAGGGCTTGTCGTAGCCCTAGCGTGTTGCTGCTTGTTGGTGGCGCCCCACGCTGCCCTGGCGCAAGCGGTTTCGCCTGCGGCACCGGCCTTGCCTGTTTTATCCGTTGAGGCCGGCCTTGAACTGGCTCGTACAAAAACGTGTTTGGGATGTCACCAGCTAGATTCCAAACGGGTTGGGCCTAGTTTTCAAGCTGTTGCCCAGCGGCACGGCCCCCAGACTGGTTCGCTTGAATATTTGGCCAGTGCCATTCGTCAGGGTGGGCGAGGGCGTTGGGGAGCGGTGCCGATGCCTGCCCAGCCGCAGGTTAGTCAACAAGACGCGCTGCAGTTAGCGCAATGGATCCTTTCCTTAAGGTAGCGTGCAATGCAAAATACAAATGAGATGACGGGCACAGCCCCCGGTCAACAAGTGGCCGTCTTTGGCGGTGGCTGCTTTTGGTGCACTGAGGCGGTGTTCGCCGCAATGAAAGGCGTACTGTCCGTTCAGTCGGGCTACTGCGGCGGTTCGGTGCAAAATCCCACCTACGAACAGGTGTGCGGCAAAGATACGGGCCATATCGAGGTTGTCAAAATCGAGTTTGATGCACAACAGGTTGATTTTTCGGCGTTATTAGAGGTGTTCTTTGCGACTCACGACCCAACGACACCAGGTCGCCAAGGTAATGATGTAGGTCCGCAGTATCAGTCCGCCGTCTTTTATCAAGATGAGGCGCAGCAAGAGCTCACTCAGCAGTACATTGCGCATTTAGAAAAAGAGGGTGCCTACGATGCGCCGGTCTGTACTGAGGTGCATGCTGCGGCTAAGTTCTGGCCCGCCGAGCAATATCACGCAGATTACTTTGCTCTGCACCCTGAACAGGGCTATTGCCAGTTTGTGATTGCTCCAAAGGTTCAGAAATTCCGTCAGAAATTTGCTGCAAAACTTAAGGGTTAACCCTATTAAATGGCTCTAAATTTAAAATAAATTGAAAAAATTGCCATATTTCAGATTTATTTCGGGTTTGCGTTTGACAGGGCAAAATAATCCATGCATAATCTCGTTTCTCTGCTTCTACCAAAGCAGGGATGCAGCAGAGGCCAGTCGCAGCAAACCGGTTAGTTAACGGTAAATTGCTGAAAGATAGCTAAAAGTTGTAAGAAATAAGCCGAAGTTAGAAGTTAAAAACTAGGTTATAATACGTTCTACCGAATACGAAGTAAGCAGTACCGAGTACCTTGTTCTTTAAAAATTTGACAACCGATAAGTGTGGGCGCTTGGAATGAGTGTCGCAGGTTTGCTGGCTGTAACAGGTCAGTAGATTGCAAACGAAATCAAGTGCTCACAAAGAAGTTTGGAAATGATTATCTAGGTGTAAAAGCTTAGATGAGTAATAACCTCACTTCCTTTGAGCAGCGACGTATAACCGGCCTTGGGGTAAAACCTGGGGTCAAGGAAATACGATTTATACAGAGATTAAACTGAAGAGTTTGATCCTGGCTCAGATTGAACGCTAGCGGGATGCCTTACACATGCAAGTCGAACGGCAGCGCGGACTTCGGTCTGGCGGCGAGTGGCGAACGGGTGAGTAATATATCGGAACGTGCCCAGTAGCGGGGGATAACTACTCGAAAGAGTAGCTAATACCGCATACGCCCTACGGGGGAAAGGGGGGGATCGCAAGACCTCTCACTATTGGAGCGGCCGATATCGGATTAGCTAGTTGGTGGGGTAAAGGCCCACCAAGGCGACGATCCGTAGCTGGTTTGAGAGGACGACCAGCCACACTGGGACTGAGACACGGCCCAGACTCCTACGGGAGGCAGCAGTGGGG
>CALCPT010000241.1 GCA_937897265.1 uncultured Alcaligenaceae bacterium | reverse complement strand
ATTAAAAGAAGAGACAAGCACAACAGTGCCAGCATCTTTTGAAGGTATTTGTTTGCACCTGCGCACAGACTATATTTAGGGCACAGGTTTATCTGGGTGTTCAATAGAAACTCCAACAATGTCTTTTTTAATTGAGCTTTTGAGTGCACTTCACGTATCGGTTATTTGCAGCATCCATCAGGTAGTCGTCAAACACAAGTAAAGGATCAAATTTGCCTTCCCCGAGGATCGCGAACTTGAACCCTTTGGGAGCTTGCTGCGCAGAGCCAAACCAAGAATATGCGGTCATCAGTTTCTGGCTTTTTCCGTCAACGCTTAAGAACACATCGTTGTTACTATTTGAGCGATCAAATTGAAAAGCGATCACGGTTTGATTGTGGCAATAAGTGACGCCGTCGCGTGTTTGAGCGGTAACTAGCAGTGGCGACCAAAATAAAACTATTCCAATTATTAATTTTTTCATACTGACTCAAACGTCTGATTAAGTTTTATTTTGTTAAGGCATTTTTTCATATGGTTGTAAATTAGGCAATCAAGTTATGGTGAGTGTAGCCAATGTTAGATAGTTCACTATCTCTGATTTCTAGAAGATGAGGCCGAGTCGGTTCTGGTCTTAATATCCTTGAATTTCAACAGTTTGCAACATAATCGGTTTCACTAAAATCTGATAACTGTCGCGGTCAAAATCTTGTGGGTCAAACGTGCTGCCTTGACTCGCTTGCCCCGTCTTTGAACACCAGGTTTCTAGGTGACACCAGTTATTGACGCGGTGGCGTTGAACCCAACCGTTTTTTTCTTCAATAAGTTCAACCGCGCCACTAAAGGGCCAGACTTCTACCTTTAAATCTTCTAAAGCACTTAACAGTCTGTCGTCGTGCAGGAAGCGATCTTCTTGGCCCACGCAAGCGCCTTTACAAGTTTTGATTTGTAAGCCAAAGCACCCGCGGGTTGACGTTTTTTCGAGACCCAAGAGCACTTTGCACAGGCTATGTTCTTGCGCAAGCTCGTTGAGTTTGCTTTTGGCTGAATGAATCGACGCAAACAAACCGAACAGTTTAGGGGTTGCGCCAAGACTGACGCTCTTACTATCAACGACCTCTAAAATCGTACCTTTGTTGGTTTGCGACAGGCGAAGCGAGTAGAGTCTTCGAGTGCGTCGTAAGCGCTGATTAAATAGGGGACTTTGCTCTTTAATCATGCGCGCTTCGAGTAACAGCGCGCCAAGCTCGCCAGCCGTTTCAATAAAATCGATGCGATGTGTCTGAGCAATCATTTTGGCCTCGTCGGGGGCCCGCAAATGACTCAGCACCCGGCTACGAATATTCACACTTTTGCCAATATAAAGAGGCAGTGTGCCTTGACCCTTAAAGATATAAACACCCGACCCGGTTGGCAACGCATTGAGGCTATCTGGATCAATGTTGTGCGGGCGCTGCATTAATGGCTATCCAGATAAAGCGTGCGATTATGCAATTGTGAAGAAAGCTAAGAGGAGTAAAAAGTACGATGCACGTAAGCACGGTTACCGAGTGGTCGGTCCCACCACATGTCTTCATCCATCAGGGTGAGATTATTCGTCGACCTTAATTTGAGTCAACGTCAAGACTTCAGCCGTAAACTTTTTTTCTTTTTCGATTAACGTGCCCATTTGTTCAGGCGTACTGATTAACGGGATCGCTCCTCGTTCGACCAGTTTTTCGACAAACGCTTTGTCTTGAAGCACCGTCGCTAAGGCCGAATTAAATTTCATGATCACGGCAGTGGGGGTGTCTTTGGGTGCAAAGTATCCGTACCAGGCACCCACTGACATTTTTTCGTAGCCCAACTCTTTGAATGTTGGCACATCAGGCAAGCTAGGTAATCGGACGCTACTGGTGACGGCAAGCATCCGTAGTTTTTGCGCTTGGATGTTGCCACGCACTGTGATCAGCGCCGGAAACGTAA
>CALCPT010000240.1 GCA_937897265.1 uncultured Alcaligenaceae bacterium | reverse complement strand
TGGATCCAGAAAACCCGCGTCAGATCATGACGCGTCTGCGCCGACTGTTTGGGCGGACACGATTGGATCGCCCAGAGTACAATTTGTTGCGTGGTTTCTTTAAGCGCGTATTGGCGTTGAGCGGCGAAAAAGTTGGCCGTGGCGGCGTTACTCTTACCGCGAAGTCTTCGGGGAAAAACGATGTTTGAACGCATTCGAGAAGATATCGACTCTGTCTTTGCTCGTGACCCTGCTGCGCGGACACGCTTTGAGGTTTTTCTAAACTACCCCGGCTTACACGCTGCGATGGCGCATCGCTGGTCGCACGCGCTATGGCATGCGAATTGGAAGGGACTGGCCCGTTTCATTTCCACCCTATCGCGATTTTGGACCGGAATTGAAATACACCCCGGCGCGAAGATTGGCCGTCGTTTTTTTATTGATCACGGCATGGGCGTGGTGATTGGTGAAACAGCTGAAATTGGCGATGACGTGACGCTGTATCACGGCGTCACACTGGGCGGAACCTCATGGGATGGGGGTAAACGCCATCCCACGCTAGAAAATGGGGTGGTCGTTGGCGCAGGTGCCAAGGTGCTGGGTCCGATTACTGTCTCGGCTGGTGCGCGTATTGGCTCGAATGCCGTCGTCGTGAAGCCTGTCCCGGCTGGTGCCACCGTTGTGGGTACGCCGGGTCGCATCATTATTCGTACCGAAGTGGATGCAGAAGAGCAGGCGCGCCGAGACTATGCGGCAAAAATTGGCTTTCAGGCCTACGCCGCTAACCCTGACTTACCCGATCCTGTGTTGGACGCCATGCGAGATATTTTGGACCATATGCAGGCCAATGAAGCGCGCATGGATATGTTTTGCAAAGCACTGAAAGAGGCCGGCATTAATGTCTGCGATCAAAAACCGGATGCTCTGCTGGCCACTACGTTGGCTACGGTAAAACCCGATTAAGTGGCAGGGGCATGCGGACTCTGGCGTCATGCTTGCCCCTAAATTACTGATCGCGGCGTCTGGCAATCTGAGGCTGATCTCCCTACAATCCCGACCGTTCTACTGGGTCTAATACTTGACTGTTTTACTTGGTTTTAATACCCTAGTGAAATACTGGGTTAAGTAGTGGGGATGTGGCATGCGATTAACGACGAAAGGCCGCTACGCTGTGACAGCAATGCTGGACTTGGCTCTGCATGCGCAAAAAGGGCCAGTCAGCTTGGGCGATATTTCTGATCGCCAATCGATTTCGGTGTCGTACCTTGAGCAATTGTTCGCCAAGTTACGTAAGGGTGGCTTGGTCAGTAGTGTGCGTGGCCCTGGTGGCGGTTATCAGCTTGCGCATCTGGCCGGCGAAATTTATGTGGCCGACATCATTGATGCGGTAGATGAGTCGGTGGATGCCACCCGCTGTGGCGGTCAGGGCGATTGCCAGCAAGGCGTAACTTGTCTGACGCATGAACTATGGAGTGATCTGAGTGATCAGATCCATCATTTCCTAGCCAACATCAGCTTGCAGGAATTGCTGACGCGGCGTCAGGTGCAGGCCGTGTCGATTCGCCAAAGCGAAGCACAAGCGCGCCGTCGCCTGGATATTGAAGCTGGTGCCAGTCTGGCAGTAGCTAACTGAATTGAGTGTTAGGGGTAATTCATGAAGCGTCCGATCTATCTCGACTATTCCGCGACCACGCCGGTGGACCCGCGTGTGGCCGAAGCCATGATGGATTGCCTGCGGGTAGAAGGTAATTTTGGCAACCCAGCGTCGCGTTCGCACTTTTATGGCTGGCAAGCCGAAGAGGCGGTTGAGGACGCGCGTGGTCATGTGGCTGCGTTAGTGAATGCCGACCCGCGCGAAATTGTTTGGACATCCGGCGCGACCGAGTCCAACAACCTCGCCATTAAGGGCGTTGCCGGCTTCTACAAGAGCAAGGGCAAGCACATTGTGACCTCGAAGATCGAGCACAAGGCGGTGCTCGATGCCTGTCGCCAGCTCGAACGCGAAGGCTTTGAAGTGACCTATCTCGACCCGGAAGCCGGCACAGGCCTGATTCATCCGGCGGCGGTCGAAGCCGTTCTGCGCGATGACACCCTGCTGGTGTCGCTGATGCATGTGAACAACGAGATCGGCACCATCACCGACATCGCGGCGATTGGCGAGATCACGCGCGCTCGCGGCATCCTGTTCCATGTCGATGCAGCGCAGTCGA
>CALCPT010000239.1 GCA_937897265.1 uncultured Alcaligenaceae bacterium | reverse complement strand
CCTTAGATCGCTTAGCCGATATCCAAGATCTTATGAAACTGCTCGTGGTCCGTGACGCTTTAGTTGCCGCTCAATAGCAAGCGGCAACTAACGGACTGAATGGTTACGCTTTAGGGTTGTAGAGCGAGCGAAGTCCCAATCATCGAGTCACGTGTGACTAAGTCTGCCAACTGAGCTTCGGTCATGCCCTCAGTGCCGCTTGGCCGATTTGGCAATACTAAAAACCGTAGATCTGCTGTGCTATCTGATACGCGAACTTCAACGCTATCAGGGATGTCCGTGCCAAATTCAGCGAGCACTTTGCGAGGCTCAACGACGACGCGCGAGCGGTAGTCGATCGACTTGTACCAAGCCGGTGGGATCCCTAGCAGCATGCGTGGATAGCATGAACAGAGAGTACAGACCACCACGTTATGTACTGTCGGTGTGTTTTCAAGTACAACCAGATCAAGTGGTGTGATGATGTCGAGTTCAAAATGCTGGTTAATTGTTTTAAGCGGTTCTGCCAATAATTGCTTTTTAAACACTGGATCGACCCAGGCTTTCGCAACGATTTTTCCACCGATTGAAGGGGTGAGGCTATCTTGTTTATCGATCTGTGCGTGTAATTCAGCGGCAGTGATAATGCCCTTTTCATCTAGCAATTCACGAATTGCGGTTTGCAGCAACACCTCATACCGATCGTAGCCGTCGTCGTCATCGGGTGCCGGTGGGCTGTGGGGGTGAGCGTGGCTATGTGCGTGATCGTGATCATGGTCATGGTCATGGTCATGGTCATGGTCATGGTCATGGTGGTGATGGTGTCCGTGATTTGAACTCATGCTTTTTCTCCGGCGAGCGGTTCGATCCAATGATCGTAGATATCGGCGACAACGGTGTCTTTAGGGCTTCCTGTGTAGTTAGGCCATACGTCAGCTTGCTTGAAGCGTACGCGGTAGAGCACGCGCATCGGTAGGCCCGGCTTATGAAACGCAAGTAATGATGGATCACGGTAGACGCCCATGACATCAGTGATTTCACCTTTGATGCCGCGCAAATAGAAGGGCGTGCGGCAATGTGGCTCAGGAGGTTGTTTGCGTACGCGCACGGGTGCGCCAACGGGTAGGGCTTGGCCTGGGCGAGGAGCAAGGGCGGTCATGCTGCCACCTTTTTATGTTTTGCGCGCAGCAGTTCGACTCGAGCGTCGATTTCGTCACGGCTCAAGACTTGTTGCTCAATGACAAGATCGCGCACAGCCCGTATCCACTTATCGTAGTAGCCAAGATTGCGATAGTCTTCTTCGGTGTTTGATTCAATGGCACGGCGCATTGCATCGACTGTGAAGGCCTCAAGCTTTGGGCCGGACAAAAGTCTGAGCAGGGCGTCGACACGTTTTTCGTGCAAAGTGCTGGGGTGTTCGTCTTTGCAAACTGGGCCAGCCGGTAAGCCGCCGATATCGTTGACTTTACGTTCTGTCATGAAAGATCTCGATCTGTAATGGACTTAAAAATTGAATGTCTAATGGTGCTAAGCGTAACGCGATATAGGTGAACGCGCTAGCTCAAAGGCTTTACTGTTGTTTCAGATTGGCATCTTTTACCACTTGGCCCCAACGCGCATAATCAGCTTTGATCTGAGCTGCAAATGCCTCAGGGGTACTGGCAACTGGATCGAAGGCATTGTTCAGATAACGATCGCGTACCTCTGGAATCGCTAAAACCGCCGAGATATCTTTCTGTAGGCGATCAATAATTGCTTTGGGCGTTTTGGCTGGAGCCAAAATCCCATACCAAGAGCTTACGTTGAAATCCGGAACACCCAGTTCGGCGATGGTGGGAATGTCAGGCCATGCCGGCGAGCGCTTATCGCCAGCCACGGCGATAGCAACCAAGCGACCCTGTTTGATGTAACTCGCGACGGTTGGCACAACGGTAAAGAAAATTGGAAAGTGTCCAGCAACAGCATCCGTGACAGCTTGTCCACCACCTTTGTAAGGAATATGCGACAGCTTTATACCCGTGCGAAGTGCCAGTAGTTCGCCCGCTAGGTGAGGTGTTGTACCAGGCCCAGATGAACTGAACTGAAGCCCT
>CALCPT010000238.1 GCA_937897265.1 uncultured Alcaligenaceae bacterium | reverse complement strand
GCCCTGGTACCGCTGCCGGCTCGACCATAGAAAGTGCCAATGCCACTGTCCGCTTTCCTGCCGCCGCCCCGGTCGCGCCGGCTGCACCACAGGCTTAAGCTACATAGTCTAAAAAACCCCGCTTGCATCTAGGTGCAAGCGGGGTTTTTTTTGATTCACTACAAGTGATTATCTCGTGCGAGTCGTCTGCATCAACCGTTCGTAGCAACCCGCTAGTCTAAACAAGCGGTCGCGCTTTAGCATCGCAACAACGGGCTCGGGTTGACGTCGGCCAGTTGAGAAAAGCTCTTGAACTGTGGCGTCGATATGCTGCTGTAGCTGAGAGGATTGGGTGGCCCACCACTGCGACAGTAAGCGATCAGGGTCGATCAAACCGAGCTGCTGCTTGCGTAGTTCAGAGCGACTAAAGTCTTTGAGATTCCAGGTCAATACGCTGATTGGCTGTGCAATGTGTTTTGCAACGCCGGCGATCCCGGCTGCGGCGACGTGCTTGTCTTTACGATCAGTGTGTCGAAGGTCAGCCTCAAACTCGGTGACGTCACCCATGTTCGAGTGTGGAAATTGCTCTTGCATGAGCTGCCATTCGTTTTTTAAAAGCGCGGGCTCAATCGGCCATAGACGTGCAGCATTACGCTGCCATTCTTGACCGATCTTGTCTGTCCACAGTGGCATCAACAAACCCGCCTCAGCGAGATTCAGAAGCAGCGGCCGCAGCAAACCCGACATCAAAATACAGGCGTCTAGTACTAGGCCGGGCGCGTGGGATGGTGTTGAGGGCATCCCGCTATTCTAAAGCTAGCACCGCTGCCCGTACGATTGCGGCGGCATCTACCCCGAAATATTCGCGCAAGGCCGCACGAGTATCGCTGCGACCAAAGCCGTCTGTGCCGAGTGTCAAGTAGCGACGATCGGCGGGCAGGTAAGCGCGCACAGACTCTGGCAAGGCATGCACATAATCTGTGGCTGCGATGATCGGACCTTGGCTTGTGCCTAGCTGCGTGTAGATGAACGGTACGTCCGCGTTAGAAGCGCCGGCTAAGCGGGCGTCTTGGCATGCCAGACCGTCGCGCGCGAGTTCGCTCCAGCTGGTGACACTGTAGACGTAGGCAGTCACGCCTTGAGCGGCGAGTTGCCGAGCTGCTTTGATCACTTCAGTTAGGATCGCGCCTGAGCCTAACAGTGTGACCGCTGCGGGCGAAGTGTTACCCGAGGCGTTTGATTTGCTCTTTTTGATCAACTCAATCTTAGGGGCGTGCGATCGTACGCCAGCTAAATCGTCAGCTTTTGCGCTGCTTGATTGAGCCGCGACCGGATCGTTAGTCTGAGCCGCGTACGTTTCAAACAAATAGCACCCACGAATCACCTGCTCGTGTACCGCAGCGGGCAAGCTTGGTTGTGCGTAGTTTTCGTTCATCAGCGTGATGTAATAAAACACATCGCGCTGTTCGATCATCATGTCTTGAATCCCTTGATGAACGATCACGGCCATCTCGCCGGCGAAGGCGGGGTCGTAAGCTTTGCAGTTGGGGATGGTGGCTGCGTGAAGATGACTTGAGCCGTCTTGATGCTGTAAGCCTTCTCCGCCTAAGGTGGTACGCCCCGAGGTTGCACCCAACAAGAAGCCACGAGGGCGTTGATCGGCGGCAGCCCAGATTTGATCGCCAACGCGTTGAAAACCAAACATCGAGTAGTAAATATAAAACGGCAACATCGCCAAGCCATGGACGCTGTAGCTCGTTGCCGCTGCCGTCCAGCTAGCAATGGCACCAGCTTCTGAAATACCTTCTTCGAGGATTTGGCCGTCAAGCGCTTCGCGGTAGCTTAATACCGACCCGATATCTTCAGGGGCATAGCGTTGACCGACACTTGAATAGATACCAACCTGTTTGAACAAGTTGGCCATGCCAAAGGTGCGCGCCTCGTCGGCCACAATCGGCACAATGCGCGGTCCTAGAGAAGAGTCTTTGAGAAGATTGCCCAACATGCGCACAAAGGCCATGGTGGTGCTCATCTCTTTACCTTCAGCGTTCAGCGCGAAGCCACTGTACTGTTCGATTGCAGGCACTGGGACGGTGTCGCAGGCAGTGTCTCGTTTAGGCAAATAACCGCCTAAGGCTTGACGTTGTGCCTGCAGGTATTTCATCTCGGCGCTATCGGCGCTGGGCTTGTAAAACGCGAGTGAGGTTGCTTCTTGATCGGAAAGTGGCAGGTTGAAGCGATTGCGAAATTCAAGCAGATCGGTGTCGTCAAATTTCTTTTGGCTATGCGTGGTCATTTTGCCTTGACCGGCGCTACCCATTCCGTAGCCTTTTTTGGTGTGTGCCAAGATGACTGTTGGTTGACCAACGTGCTTCGCTGCTGACGCATAAGCAGCGTGAATTTTGACCAAATCATGCCCACCGCGCTTCAAACGGTCAATTTGATCATCGGTCATCCCTTGTGCCAATTTTGCGAGTTCTTCGTTTTGTCCAAAAAATGTGTCGCGATTAAAGCGGCCATCTTTAGCGGCGAAGGTTTGCATCTGTCCATCGACCGTATTGGCAAATGCTCGGGCTAACGCGCCTGTCACATCGCGGGCAAACAGACCGTCCCAATCGCTGCCCCAAACGAGCTTGATGACATTCCAGCCAGCACCGGTAAACAGTTTTTCGAGTTCGTCAATGATGCGACCGTTACCGCGTACCGGTCCGTCAAGGCGTTGCAGATTGCAGTTAACAACCCAGACAAGATTATCCAAGCCTTCGCGAGCAGCCAGCGTTAAGGCGCTCATGGATTCGGGCTCATCCATTTCGCCGTCACCAAACACCCCCCAGACTTTGCGGGACGAGCAGTCAAGCAGGTTGCGATGGCTAAGGTAGCGCATGAAGCGTGCGTGATAGATCGAACTGATTGGTCCAATCCCCATCGAGCCGGTTGGAAATTGCCAGAAATCAGGCATCAGCCAGGGGTGCGGATAACTTGATAGCCCCACTGCACCATGTTCGGCTGCGCGGATTTCTTGGCGATAGTTCAGTAAGTCTTGTTCGGTTAACCGACCCTCAAGATAGGCGCGTGCGTAAACGCCAGGTGCGCTGTGGGGTTGAAAAAACACCAAGTCGCCGCGATGCTGGCCAGGGCCAGTACCTTGCCGCGCCTCAAAAAAGTGGTTAAAGCCGGTTTCAAACAAGTCGGCTGCGCTAGCATAGCTGGCAATATGACCGCCGAGCTCGCCATACGCTTGATTGGCGCGTACGACCATCGCCAAGGCGTTCCAGCGCATGATTGAGGCCAGGCGCTCTTCAATCGCCAGATCGCCCGGAAACACCGGCTGCTGATCGACCGAAATTGTGTTGACATAAGGAGTGCTCAATTCGGGTCGCCAACCGATTTTTGCAGAGTGTGCGGTGCGCACGAGCTCATCCAGTAAAAAGCGGGCGCGTTCTGGGCCCTGAGCGGCCAGCACGGCTAGAAGTGCTTCGCGCCATTCACTGGTCTCTTGTGTGTCGGTATCAGTCGTCGTGAGCAAGGCGGTCAGACGGGGGTCGATCGAGGCATTCATAGGTGCGTAAGGTTTTTTAAGAGTCGTTATTCGGCAATTCGATCATTCTAGAGATAACTACGCAGCATGAGGTGCTTTAAATGCAGGGAAAAATACTTATTTAAAGCATAAAATGCTGTAATAATATATTTATACAAAATAAAAAACTAGTAATATTGATTTATGAAGCTAGACACAATTGATCTAAAAATTCTGCAAGAGTTACAACTCAATGGAGCACTCTCAAACATCGAGTTGGCCAGGCGAGTTCATTTAAGTCCATCGCCTTGTCTGGCTCGGGTGCGCGCACTTGAAAGTGCTGGCGTCATTGATCGCTATGTCGCATTGGCTAGCGCGGCTGCGCTTGGACTGGGGCTTAATGTGTTCATCAGCATTAGCTTAACCAGCCAAAGTAAAGAATCACTTGCCCACTTTGAA
This sequence comes from uncultured Alcaligenaceae bacterium, assembly GCA_937897265.1. Taxonomy (GTDB): domain Bacteria; phylum Pseudomonadota; class Gammaproteobacteria; order Burkholderiales; family Burkholderiaceae_B; genus Zwartia. The sequence goes on along the minus strand of CALCPT010000238.1, from coordinate 2,593 downwards.
CAACGTATTTGCGAACACGACGAGGTGATGGAGTGCTATTTGATGACTGGGGACAGTGATTACTTGATTCGTGTCGCCGTCGCCGACATCGGAGCCCTCGAAAAATTTATTCTTGAACAACTCACCCCGATCCCCGGCATTGAAAAAATCCGTTCAAGTTTTGCGTTAAAACAAGTACGTTATAAAACAGCCTTACCTTTGCCAGCTTCCCAGCGCTAAGCTTAATACCTGAGCCGTTGGCCCTCTGCACTTATTTTGGATAAATCATGTTTAGAAAAATTGCCCTGTGCATCGCAATGTTCGCGACCAATGTTGCACTAGCCTGTACCGCGATCGATATTCAGACAAAGGATGGTGTCGTGATCTCGGGGCGGACGATGGAGTGGGCCTTTGACATGCAATGGCAAGTGCTGAGTCTGCCTGCAGGCACGCCATACCAAATGACCGCACCGGCGGGACTCAAGCTTGCCGCCCACCCGATGAAAACAAAATATGCCGTGGTGGGGATTGGTCCAGGCGTGATTCCGGGAAACGTAATCCTTGAGGGTCAAAACTCAGCCGGCATGGGTGTTAGCGGTAACTTTTTGCCTGGCTTTACCAAATATCAAACGGTTGAACCGCAAGACAAAGAATATATTTCTATTCTAGATTTTGGCACTTGGGCTTTAGGCAATTTTGCCAATGTCGCCGAGCTTAAGACGGCCTTACCAAAGATTAAAGTCTGGGCAGATGACTCAATTGCTGCAGGCCCGACACCTCCAACTTTACACTTTATCTTTACGGATAAAAGCAATGACGGGCTGGTCGTTGAGTACGTTGATGGGCAACTCAACATGTACGCCAATGCGGCGCACGTGTTGACCAATGCTCCGACCTATGACTGGCATCTCACCAATTTGCGCAACTATGTGAACCTGAGTGTGTTCAGTGGCGCGACTGTGAAAGTCGGCAGCTCGAATGTGACCGAGCTTGGGCAGGGCTCTGGCATGGTCGGGATCCCTGGCGACTACACGCCGCCCTCGCGTTTTGTTCGCAGTGCGTTTTTAAGGCATTACGCCACCCAGCCAGTCAATGCGCAAGAGGGCGTTCAACTGATCGGGCACCTCCTAAATAATGTCGACATACCCCTTGGTATCTCCGCGACGAAAAGCGGCGACAGCGTCCTGTCTGACTACACCCAATGGGTAGCGATTAAAGATCTGACAAACAATAAGATGTACATCTCAGACTACGCCCATCGCTTGAATTATGTGGTGTTGGATTTACCCAAACTGTTCGCGCAGACGGTACCCACAAAAATGCTGGTCAGCGCATTACCTTATCCTTCGGCTTCTGATGCGACGGCAAGTTTGTTAAAGTAATATGACGCGAGTTTGAGTGTCAGCTTTCAGTTTGTTTAAGTGAAGCTGATACACCAAGGGTTAAGTTTTTACTTCCGGCTGACCACGTAAGAGGGGCAGCTTAGACAGAGTGGTTTAATTTCAATCATTGCGAATGACAAAAAAGGTCGAAACATGAGTAGTCAAACTGCCCCAAATGATAGTCAGACACACGCTTGGCAAGATGATATTTTTAACGTCTTGAAAAAAGGTGGTATTAAACAGGTGTCTTATGTGCCTGATGCAGGTCATGCTCATGTGATTCGGCGTGTGCATGCCGATCCAGATATGCGAGGCATTGTCCTGACCACCGAAGAAGAAGGTGTGGCGGTTGCAGCCGGCGCCTGGTTGGGCGGTGACCGCCATGCGTTACTGATGCAAAGTAGTGGTGTCGGTAATTGCATCAACATGATGTCTTTGCTCGAAAGCTGCCGGTTTCCGTTTTTGACGCTTGTCACCATGCGTGGTGAGTACGCCGAGTTCAATCCTTGGCAAGGTCCGATGAGTCGCGCCACGCAAGGCGTGATGGAGCTCATGGGCATCACTGTCCTTCGCGTGAGTAAGCCAGACGAAGTCGAAGATGTTGTGAGTGCAGCGCTAGATTCCGTATTTGAAGCGGGTGACCGTGTTGCGATTTTGTTATCGCAAAGCTTGATTGGTCGTAAAAAATGGGTGCGTAATTAAGCACTCGCTGATCACATCAATTTCAACACGCTAACTATTTTAGATAGGAAACATCATGAGCAATATTCCAGCTTTTTCTGGCACGATCGAGCGTCGGGCTTTTGTGAAAGACCTTCTCGACCTGTGTCCTGAGGCCTTAGTAGTTCCAGGCCTAGGTTCGTCGAACTACGACGTATTTGCGGCAGGCGATCGCGACCAAAACTTCTACATGTGGGGCGCCATGGGTGGCGCGGCGTTGATTGGTCTTGGCCTTGCCCTGGCCCAACCCAGCAAGTCGGTCCTGGTGATTACGGGTGACGGCGAACAGTTGATGGGAATCGGTGGGTTGGCAACAATTAACGCGCAAAAGCCTAAAAATCTCACCATCGTTGTGCTCGATAACGGCCATTTTGGTGAAACCGGTATGCAGCATAGCCACAGCAGCTTAGGCACTGACCTGACTGCGGTCGCGAAGGGCTGTGGCATTGCTAATTCGTTCAAAGTCCGAGAGGCAAGTGACGTCAAAACGATTCAACAGAACGTTTTGGCCC
>CALCPT010000237.1 GCA_937897265.1 uncultured Alcaligenaceae bacterium | reverse complement strand
AATACCGGCACTAAACAAACGCGAGATTGACTGCTCGGCGATTACCCCCCAAATCACAAACGCAATCGAGGGCGGAATCAACGGTGCCAAAATACCTGCACTCACCGCAACCGCTGTCGCAAAAGGTTTGCCATAACCGCGCTCGGCCATCGCCGGGATCATGATTGCACCAATCGCCGCCGTGGTGGCTGGCGCCGAGCCCGAAATTGCGGCGAAAATCGTGGCTGCTAATACGGTCACTAAACCCAAACCACCCGTCAAATGACGCACAAACACATCAGCAACTTTAATCAAACGTTGCGACAACCCGCCCGCCGACATCAACTCGCCGGCCAACATAAAAAACGGGATCGCCAGCAACGAGAAGGACTGCGTGCCAGCCACGATTGTTTGCGGTAACAGCATCGGCTCAATGCCCGATACTAATAACGAAAGCGCAACGACGATACCAATCGCGAACGCAAAAGGTACGCCTAACAGCATCAAGGCGCCAAACCCTGCCGACAACAACCACGCGGTGCTACTCATTTAATGACTCCGCCCAGGGCAGTAAACGTTCAAACGAAAACAATGCGACTAACACGCCAAAAGCTGGCGCTGCAGCATACAAAAGTTCAATCGGAAAACCAATGGCGGCGGAAGTCGAGCCACGTGTCTCAATCACGTAATTCCAGCCGGCATAGGCGATGAAGATACCTAAAGCACACATCATCAATGACACCAACGCGTCGACCATACCGTGCAAGGACTTAGGCAATAAGCCAATCACTAAATCCATCCGTGCGTGCGTTAGTCGTCGAATGCCGATCACTGTAGAAATCACCACGACCCAGGCAAATCCAAGCAAAGACAGTTCTTCGCTCCAGGACAAGGCTTTGCCAAACACGTAACGCAAAAAGACTTGTGCGCTGAGTGTCAACAGCATCAGCAGCACAATCGCGACTGCCGTCATCTTTAAAACACTTTCAAGTTTGTCAAACCAATGACGCATACAAATTTTCCAGTTTAGAAACACATCTATAAAAAAGGCGCTCAACCGAGCGCCTTTTTTCAACACCTTTACTTCACTGCATCCAACGCCTGATTGATCATCGCATCGCCAACCGCAGCGCGCGACTTATCGTAGATTGCTTGGACAGACTTACGGAAAGGAGCAACATCAGCCACTTTATTGATGATCATGCCCTTTTTAGCAAGACCATCTAACAAAGCCTTTTCGTTGACCAAAGCTGCAGCACGCTGTTCGGCTGTCGCTGTCTTGGCCGCTTCGAGTACTGCTGTTTTTTGCTCAGGAGTCAACTTATCCATTGAGCGTTTTGAAATCAACAACGCAATCATTGAGTAGGTGTGATTGGTCATCGACAAGAACTTGGTGACTTCGTACATTTTCGAACTATCAATCACGGCCACTGGAATTTCGAGGCCATCAATTGTGCCTTGCTGAACCGCGGTAAACACTTCACCCCAGGCCATCGGCACCGCGGCACCACCCAACGAGGTGAACATATCGATGTACATCGGGTTTTGCATGACACGGTATTTCACGCCGGTCACATCGGCAGGTACACCAACGGGCTTTTTGTTGTTAATCATCTGGCGAAAGCCGCCTTCCATGTAGCCAAGTACGATCATGTTTTTCTTAGCCAACAACGCCGACAAGTCGTTACCGAGTTTGCCATCTAAAGCCTTACGCGCTTGCTCTTCACTCGAGTACAAGAAAGGCAGATCATTGACCTGGTAGGCCGGCTCAATTTGAGCGATCACCGCGTTGGTCATGATCGTCATATCGACCGTACCAAAACGCACAGCCTCCATCACTTGTTTCTCTTCACCAAGTTGACGATTAGGGTACAACTGTACTTCGATCGAACCTTTCGAATTTTCTTCAACAGCTTTCTTGAAAGCCTTAGCGCCGACGGTGTAAGGATCAGTCGGGCTGTCAGCGGTAGTCCAGCCAAGTTTCAAGATTGTCTTTTGAGCCAAGGCTTGTGTGGGAGCGCCCAACGCGAAAGTGGCGGCAACCAAGGCCGATAGAGCGAATAAGTGACGACGTTTCATAGAGTCTCCGGTTTTAACAGTTAAACGTTTTTAATAAAGGGGGCGAAGTCATACAAAACTTCTGGGTTATTCACTAGAATCTGCTGCCGTAACGCAGCGTCGGGTAACCACTTAAACACCGCGTCAGCGATGTCCCCATCATTGGGCATTGGGGCTGGGATATTTGGATGCGGCCAGTCGGTGCCCCACACTAGGCGATCGGTTCGTGTCGCGAGCAAGGCATCCACAAATGGCTGAATCGCTGCCCACTTCGCCGCAGAATCAACCACCCGATAAGCACCCGATAATTTTACCCACGCGATACCCTCTTTCACGAGAGCGCACATATTCTTGAAGCCGGCATCGTTGACGTCGGGAGTTGAAGGATGACCGAAGTGATCAAAGACGACCGGGACGCCTAACTTGGCGGCCCATACGGGAATCTCAGGCTGCGCCGCAACGTCTACGAGAAATTGTATGTGCCAGCCAAACGGCTTCAAGCGCTTCGCCAAGCTCTCAGCATCACTCAATTGACCGCCGCCAGCAAACAAAATATTTAGACGTGTCCCACGGGTACCAGCCTGATGGAGTTTTTCGATCTCTTTATCCGTCACATCCAGCGGTAAGACACCGACAGCACGTAAGCGCTCAGGGTGCGCACGTAGCGTGTCATACAGCGTTGCGTGATCATGACCATAGACCGAGGGGTGAACAAGCACCGCACGGTCGGCGCCAATGGCATCATTCATTGCTTCAAACGCAGCCCATGGGGCCAAGCTTGGCGTGTACGAGCGATTTGCCGTGTAGGGATATTTGGCGGCATCTTCAAAAACATGAAAATGACAATCCACGGTACCCGCAGGCAATTTTTGCTTAGGTGCAACCCTAGGATCAAAGGGTAGGTAAGAATCAGTCTGCATAACGCTTGTTTTGTCTCGGTGCGGGCAAGGCTATCTATAAATTGAGCCCCATCTCTTGATTCGGCACGATATCACAGTGATACCTCGTGTTGCTAGGTATTCGTGGGACGAACCGAGGTTAGGCACGCGCGGGCCGCGTACAAACACCGCAGCCCCTAGCGAAAACCCTTAGAGACGCAAACCCGTGCGCGCATCGAACCGATGAATACGATCGGCGCATGGCTTGGCATAGATCGTTTCGCCTATGTTTGGTGCTTGCTGCTCTTCGTGAATACGCACGATCAATGCTTCGTCTTGCAAACGACAATACAACAGTCGCTCGGCGCCCAAGAGTTCGATCCCCTCAACCATTAAGGCCCAGCCTTCACGCCCCACCTCAAGGTGCTCGGGCCGGATCCCAAAGATCGTATCGCTCGTTGCGCCCGGAGCCCTATGCAGCAAATTCATGGGCGGCGAGCCAATAAAGCTTGCTACAAACGTACTGGCCGGAGTGTTGTACACCTCTTCTGGGGTGCCGAACTGCTCCATCACTCCACCATTCATGACCAACATACGTTGGGCTAAGGTCATGGCTTCGACTTGATCATGCGTCACAAACAAAGAAGTAATCCCCAGCTCGCGGTGCAGTTTTTGAATTTCAAGTCGCGTCTGTGCGCGCAATTTTGCATCGAGGTTAGATAGCGGTTCATCAAACAAAAATACCTGTGGCTGCCGCACGATGGCGCGACCCATCGCTACACGCTGCCGTTGCCCGCCAGACAGCGCACGCGGTTTACGCTCTAAGTAAGGTCTGAGTTCAAGAATGCCAGCAGCCTTGTCGACACGCGCTCGGATCTCGTCCTTCGGCACGCGCGCGATTTTGAGGCCATAGGCCATATTGTCAAAGACCGTCATGTGAGGATAGAGCGCATAGTTTTGAAACACCATTGCAATGTCGCGCTCGGCTGGTTCAAGATCATTGACGACACGCGCACCGATCGAAATGGTGCCAGACGTAATCTCTTCAAGCCCCGCCACCATGCGCAGCAGCGTTGACTTGCCACAGCCCGACGGGCCAACAATCACCACAAACTCGCCATCACCAATTTCGGCCGAGACGTCATGAATGACCTGCACCGCAGCCTTACCGGCACCGTAGCGCTTAACGATATTTTTTAAAGAGATTGCGGCCATGTCTTTTTACGCTTGAGTGTTATGTGCTTGATCTACGGTTGCTCTGAAAGACCATTGCTGTGGCTGTTGACATGTTCGACTTGGATTTCATTTTTCAGAATCTACCAGGCCTTTAACAAACCATTTTTGCATCAGCACGACGACCAGAGCAGGAGGCAACATTGCTAACATCGCCGTCGCCATCACGACGTTCCACTCAGTGTAAGCCTCACCTGAAATTAAACGCCTAATGCCCATCACCACGGGATACATACTTTCGTTAGTCGTCACCAGTAAGGGCCACAGGTATTGATTCCACCCATAAATAAATTGAATCACAAAGAGCGCGGCAATGCTGGTGCGCGACAACGGTAACAAGACATCCCAAAAAAATCGCATCGGTCCAGCACCGTCCATGCGCGCAGCTTCCACCAGTTCATCGGGGACGGTCAAAAAAAACTGTCGAAATAAGAACGTTGCAGTGGCCGACGCAATCAAGGGGATGGTCAACCCCGCATACGAGTTCAACATTCCGAGGTTGGAAACCACTTCGTAAGTCGGGCCGATGCGCACCTCGACCGGCAGCATCAAGGTGATAAAGATCATCCAAAACACCAGACCGCGAAACGGAAATCTAAAATAGACAATCGCAAAGGCCGATAGCATGGAGATTGTGATTTTGCCAACGCTTATCAACAATGCTGTCACCAAACTCACCCACATCATTGGCCACGCCGGCGCGATACGCCCACCCGACTCGGTCTCACCACCAAACAAGGCGAGACGATAGGTTTCAAGCATGTGGTCACCCGGCACCAAAGACATCGGGATTGCTTGCGTAATCTGCGACGTTGTCTGAGTTGAAGCCACGATCGTCACATAGACCGGAAACGCCACAATCAGCACACCTAGCAGCAATACGAGGTGCGACAGCACTGTCAATGCGGGGCGTCTTTCAATCACAATTGTGAAACTCGATCAAGCATATTGGACCTTGCGCTCGATGAAGCGAAACTGCACCACGGTCAAACAGACCACAATCAGCATCAAGATCACAGACTGCGCCGCTGAACTACCCATATCCATCGCTTTGAAACCATCGTAATAGACCTTGTAAACCAAGATTGAGGTGGCCTTACCTGGACCACCGTGCGTCGTGGCATCAATGATGGCAAACGTGTCAAAGAAGGCGTACACCACGTTAATGACTAGCAAAAAAAACGTAGTCGGCGACAACAACGGAAATACGATCGTACGAAAGCGGTGCCAAGGGGTCGCGCCATCAATGGCGGCGGCTTCAAGTAACGACTTGGGGATTGACTGCAACCCCGCTAAAAAAAATAAAAAATTGTAGGAAATCTGCTTCCAAACTGCCGCCACAACAATCAGCGTCATCGCGTCACGACTATCCAGCAGATGATTCCAGTCCACACCCAGCCAACGCAACGCAAAGGCGATCACCCCCATCGGCGAGGCAAACATAAATACCCACAAGACTCCCGCAATGGCGGGCGCTACCGCATAGGGCCAGATTAATAGGGTTTTGTACACATTAGCGGCGCGCCAAACGCGATCGGCCATCACCGCGAGCAGCAGGGCTAAGGTCAGGCCGCAGACTGCGACCAATATCGAAAACAATGCTGTGGTCTGAAATGATTCAAGATAAAGAGAATCATTAAATAAACGCGAAAAGTTCTGCATGCCCACGAACTGGCGCGACATGCCGAAAGCATCCTCTTCTAGTACGCTTTGATAAAGTGCCTGCCCAGCGGGCCAAAAGAAAAAAACCAGTACGATCGCCAACTGAGGAGCAATTAGCACCCAAGGTAACCAACGCGATTTAAAGCGAACTTTTTTTTCCATAACCCAGGCCGCGGCGAGCTAAATATCATCACTCGCAAGCGATGAGACCGTTTGGCCTCATCGCATTTGGTTCATTTAGAGTTAACGATTGGCTTTTTCAAAACGCTCAAGCAATTCGTTACCACGCTTCACAATGCTATCAAGAGCGTCTTTGGTAGCTTTTTTACCGGCCCACACTTGTTCGAGCTCTTCATCGATCACTGTTCGGATCTGCACGAAATTGCCCAGACGAATCCCCCGAGAGTTGTCCGTGGTCTTACGAATCATTTGAGTGACCGAAATGTCTGTACCGGGGTTGGCTTTATAGAAACCAGATTTTTCAGTGAGCTCAAACGAGGCAATCGTCAGCGGTAAGTAGCCCGTCCGCTGATGACTTTTAGCAGCTTCTTCTGGACGAGACAAGAACTCAAAAAACTGTGCGACCCCTTTGTACTCATCAGCTTTACGACCCGCCATCACCCACAAGCTCGCACCGCCGATAACAGTATTTTGGGGTGCACCGCTGACATCAGAGTAGTAGGGCAACGTTGAGGTTCCGAAGGCAAATTTGGCGTTACGCTTAACGTTGCCATACAGTGCAGAAGAGCCCGTCGTCATGGCGCACTCGCCGGCAACAAACACTGGGTCGGCTGCATTGGCACGACCCTTGTAAACGAACAAACCATCTTTTGCCATGTCAGCCAAGTTCTGGATATGCCGTGTCTGTAGTGGGCCATTGACCGTCAGGCGCGCGTCATTCCCTTTCATGCCATTGCCTTGCGTGGCAAATTCTGTGTTGTGCCAGGCGCTAAAGCTTTCAAGTTGAGTCCAGCTGATCCAACTTGTTGTGTAGGGGCACTTATGGCCCGACTCTTTGAGCTTTTTGGCTGCCGCCATGACCTGAGGCCAGGTCACCGGTGGTTTTTCTGGATCGAGACCCGCAGCTTTAAAAGCGTCTTTGTTGTACCAAAAAACAGTCGTTGAACTATTGAACGGAAAACTCAGCATCTGGCCATTTGGCGCTGTGTAATAACCGGCAACCGCGGGCACATAAGCCGCGGGGTCAAATTTCACACCCGCCTTGCTCATTACCTCACCAACTGGCACGATCGCCCCCTTACTGGCCATCATGGTCGCAGTACCGACTTCAAAAACTTGCAGGATGTGAGGCGCGTTACCAGCACGAAAGGCTGCAACCGCAGCGGTCATGGCCTCGTCATAGGTTCCCTTGAAAACGGGCACCACTTTGTAATTTTTTTGGCTGTCGTTGAAGTCTTTGGCCAGATCATTGACCCATTCGCCCAGTGCGCCACTCATGGCGTGCCACCACTGGATTTCAGTTTGCGCCTGAGCAGGACTCAAAGCTGAGGCACCCAGTGCCAGCCCAGACAAAACCGCAGCGAAAGAATGTTTAAATTTCATGTCGTCTCTCTGATGTTGTTCAACAAACCCTGAGGTTAACGTTGTATTGTGACAGTTCATGTTAACCGCAACTCAAGACTCTTGGTTGACTGGTTTCTCATGTTTTCAGTGCCCTCAATACGCAACCGCGCTCTTGAACACGCACTACGACCCAAGCACGTTTATGATGTCCAGGACGACAAATGAACTCAAACACAATGCCGTAGATGGGCAGCATACAAAATCAAAGCATAATTATTCTTAGCCACATTGGTCGCACACGATGACTCATATTCTTGCACTCGATCAAGGCACCACTAGCTCTCGTGCCATTTTATTCAATGCGCAGGGCAGCACGGTGCACACCGCCCAACTCGAGTTCAAACAGATATTTCCTCAGCTCGGCTGGGTAGAGCACGATCCGCTCGAAATTTGGCAAACGCAATTGCAGGTGATGAAACAAGTGCTGGCCAAGGCCGACCCTGACAAAGCGGTTGCGGCAATCGCCATCACTAACCAGCGCGAAACCACCGTTTTGTGGGATCGCCAAACTGGGCAACCTTTAGCGAATGCCATTGTCTGGCAAGACCGCCGCACAGTTGAGTATTGCCATGCATTGCGACAACAGGGCCATCAGGCGCTGATACAAGAAAAAACCGGTCTAGTCTTAGATTCTTATTTTTCAGGCACCAAACTGGCCTGGCTACTTGAAAACATACCAGGCGCTCGCTCCCGAGCCGAACGCGGTGAACTAGCCTTTGGCACGATCGACAGCTGGCTTGTCTGGAACCTGACCAAAGGCAAGACACACGTCACAGATCCAAGCAATGCCTCACGGACGCTGCTGTTCAATTTACATACCCTTGCTTGGGATGATGAACTGCTTGCTTTGTTCAACATCCCCCGCTCGCTCTTGCCCAAGGTGGTGCCTAGTTCGGGCGTCGTGGCGCACACCGAGCCAACCTTGCTTGGCCGAGCGATCCCGATCGCATCAATGATCGGCGATCAACAAGCGGCAACGTTCGGGCAGGCCTGCTTTGAGCCGGGCATGGCCAAGAATACCTATGGCACCGGCTGCTTCATGTTGCTCAATACTGGGCATCAACCAGTAGCCAGTCAAAATCAATTACTCACGACAATTGGCTGGCAACGCCCCGAAAGCTCGGCACAGCCAGTCGCCCCAACGCAACCCGCTCGCATCGCTCAAGCAGAAAGCGGTAACCACACGTCGGCGCTGGTTACCACCTACTGCCTGGAAGCCTCAGTCTTTATGGGCGGCGCCACCGTTCAATGGTTACGCGACGGCTTAAATATTATTTCTTCAGCCTACGAGATCGAAGCACTAGCGGCCAGCGTTCCTGATGTTGCTGACACCTATCTAGTCCCTGCGTTCACCGGTTTAGGCGCCCCCATCTGGGACGGCAACGCCCGTGGCACACTGATTGGGATGACGCGCGGCACGACCAAGGCGCATATCGCACGTGCGGCGCTTGAAGCGATCGCCCTTCAGGTGGCGGACGTCTTTGATGCAATGGCCAAAGACTCTGGTATCGCGCTCGCAGAACTGCGCGTTGACGGTGGTGCTGCAAAAAATGATTTGCTGATGCAAATGCAGGCTGATTTCCTAGGTGTACCGGTGGTGCGCCCTAAGATCACTGAAACCACGGCGCTCGGAGCCGCCTATTTGGCGGGACTTGCCGTTGGCTTGTGGTTCAGTACAAAAGACATTGCCACGCAATGGTCGATTGACCGCAGGTTCGAGCCGCACATGGCCGCAGCAGGCCGCCAGGCCAAACTGGCCAGATGGCATCAGGCACTCGAACGCTCAAAAGGCTGGGCAACGTGATGACAACACAAACACCACAAGCAGTTGGGCCCTCCTCACTAGATCGGAAGAGCAC
>CALCPT010000236.1 GCA_937897265.1 uncultured Alcaligenaceae bacterium | reverse complement strand
TCAGTGTCCATGGGGTTTGAAGCGGGTGTATGCTGGTGTAAGATTCCCAAATTCAGTTGTTGTGGCCACCAGTCAGCGTTTGTTGTGCCGCCTGAAATATGGTCTGGCTGGGTAGCATCTGAGAAAGGGCATTTTGCTTCGTTTGACAAGGTTGTCTCCCGTGTCGGTGAACTGCTCACTCTAGTATGGGGCTTGAATGTGACAGCACCTAACGAATTTTTTTGATGACCCTTATTTTGTGAGTTTCAATTCGGTGGCAAAGCAGCTATCTTTGTTCAGTGGCACAATAAAGCAAGGCGACAACGGGTAGGCAAAAGCCAATCCATGCATTAAGCGTCCAACCGCCTTGGGCAAAGCCCCAAGCGCCAACGGCAGAGCCCAGTGCGCCCCCTAAAAAGAAGGTGGCCATAAACACGCCGTTGAGTCGGCTACGATATTCGGCCGGTAGTAAAAAGATCGCCCTCTGACTCAAGGCCATGTTTGCCGAAACGCCAAAGTCGAGCAGGATCGCTGCAACAACCAGCCAGGCAAGTGAGTAAGTTGAGCCGAGATCCAGCAGCTCGGTCAGTAAAAAGGCGCCAGCCACGGCGAGCATCGCAAAAATTGTTGCGGGGCGACTCCAGCCTTTGTCAGCGACGCGACCCGTCAGCGGGGCGGCAATCGCCCCTGAGACTCCTGCCAACGCGAATAAGGCGATGCCGGCTTGAGAGAGATCGAATAGTGGACTTGCGAGCAGCAGCGGCACAGTTGTCCAAAACAAGCTAAAGGCACCGAACAAACAGGAGTGATAAATCGTTCTGCGTCGCAGTACGGGCTCTGTCACCATGAGCCGTAGCATTGAGCCGAGCAGCGCGGCATAACGCATGGTCGAGCTTGGTCTTCGCTCAGGAAGTACCCGTAGTAACAGGATCAGTAGCAGCACCATGCAGCCCGCAGAGACGAAAAAAATCGTGTGCCAAGAGCTGAGCTGCGTTAAAAAACTTGCCACTGGTCTCGCGAGCATGATCCCCAGCATGAGCCCACTCATGATGTTGCCTATTACCTGTCCCCGCATGGCCGCCGGCGTGAGATGTGCAGCGAAGGGTACGATAATTTGCACGGCGACAGCGCCCAAGCCGATAAAGAGTGCGGCCACGAGAAATGGCACAGCCTGGGTCGAAAGCCCCGCACAAAAGAGCGCTGCGATGCACAACCCGAGGGTGTAAAGGATGAGTCGCTTGTTTTCGAGCAAGTCAGCGAGTGGCACGATCAGCAGTAACCCCAGGCCATAGCCGATCTGACCCATAGTCACGATGAGGCCGGCTGTTTGAGGAGATAGACCAAGCGAGGCTGCAATCGGCCCAATCAGCGGTTGAGCGTAATAGATGTTGGCCACAATCAAGCCACAAGCCGCGGCAAAGAGGAGTGTCAACCAAGAGGGTAAGGCTGTTTGGGCGGTGCGTTCAGTCATGCAACTCAGCCAGTTTGTAGTGGCTTGTCAGGGGTATTTGCCCATTCGTTCATCGAGTTGTCGTATACGGACCAGCGGGTAAAGCCTAGCGCCTCAAGAACAAACGCGGTTGTAGTGGCGGCAATGCCGCCTCCACAGTAATTGATCACCTGCTGCTCGCCTTGCAAGTCAAGTTGCCTAAGTCGTACAGTTAATTCTTCTAAGTCTTTGAACTCACCTGTCTGTGGGTCGTAAAGGTCGGTCGCAGGCCAACTAACGCTGTTTGGTATGCGCCCGGGTCGACCATAGTGGGCACCGCCGGTCCCTAAAAACTGCTCTTTTTTCAGAGCGTTCAAAAGTACTTTTTGAGGATCATTGATCGCGTCACTCACCTCGTTGATGCCTGCTACGCGCTCGACTTTTGGCACGGCTCTGTAATGACTTGTTTTGACTGAGGGCAGTTCAGCGCTCAATTCCAAGCCGGACTTTATCCAGAGGGCTAGACCACCATTCAAAATCGAAATTTTTTGATGACCCATCGCGTGCAGGACAAACCAGATCCTCGTCACCACAGATAATTGTTGATGTCCGTAAAGCACCACGTGATCGTCAGGTTCGATACCTAGGCGTTGCATCAAGCGATTAAAAGTGTCGGGGCTCGGCACAGTAAAGGCAAAGCGTGCACCCGGTTCAGAAAAATCTTGTTCCATACACACGTGCTGGGCGCCAGGAATATGCCCCTTCAGATATTGAGCCCGACCACTCTCGATTTTTGAGGGCCCAACGGGCTGGGCATGCATATAGGTGGTGCAATCCAGAATTTTGACCGCAGGATCTGTGAGGTGCGCACAGAGCCATTCTGGTGTGACGATATCGGTAAAAGACATGGTGTCCTTGGGTCAAAAAATCACTGATCTGAATAAAGTTATCGACAAATCATACGGCTTGTTACAGGCAATTGTGGCATGTTGTCCGTTGACAAGCCTCTACTGTAAGCACTTTACAAAAAATTATGTAAATAGCATAATTATGTTGATCTCATAAAATTTCGTAAAAAAATGACCTTTCACCGCACTGCTCTCGCTGACGAAATGGCCCAGCAATTGCTGAATCCCTCGTACCTCGACACCTCATTGCGCTCGGGGTTATTTCTCTCTGGGCCACGTAGAGTTGGCAAAACCACATTTCTTGCTAGGGACTTCATTCCGGCTTTGGAGAACAGAGGGGCCATCGTCATTTATGTCGACCTTTGGAGTCAGCCGCAAACTAACTCAGCAGATTTGGTTCACGACGCAATTCGCAAGTCTTTGATTGAACTGCAAACTCCTGGTTCAAGAATTCTCAAGAAGCTCAAGCGGGTATCGAGCCTCAGCGTAGGTGGCGTAGGCATCAAATTTAGTTTTCAGCTCGGGCACTTAGGTAAGGATGGCGGTGCCAGCCTTGCCCAAGCATTCACAGAGCTTGTTGACCAAGCCAACACAGATGTGGTGCTTATCATCGACGAGGTGCAGCATGCAATGGGGGCTCCCGAAGGCGATCACTTGCTGCACGCACTGAAGGCAACCCGAGATGCGGTAAACACACGCAACGGAACTCCTGGCTACTTTCTTTTTGTCGGAACAGGATCGCATCGAGCGCGAGTTCAAGAACTCGCAGTCAAGGGCAATCAGGCGTTCAATGGGGCGGTCACGCATGAGTTTCCGGTGCTAGGACAAGACTTTGTTGAATATATCTTGAAGCAAGTCAGGCCCACGTTAGGCGCTAAAACCCCCTCATTACCTGTCGCTGATGCGGCGTTCAAGCAAATGGGGAGCCGACCCGAAGAGCTGTTGAAGGCCCTAAACGTCTGTCGCCAGTTGCCGCAAGGCGCCCTTGCTGACGAGCATTTTCCGACCATTGCCCAGGCGTTTGGCACGGCTGCAGCTGATGTTGAGATTCAAAAGATAGAAGCTTTGGGCCCGCTTGCAGAAGCCGTCTTTTCTCGCATTTGTACTATCGGAGGAAATGTCAAAGGCAGTTTTACGGCGCCGACATTAAGGGAGTTTTCTGCACAGCTCGGACGAGAAGTCACGTCCGGAGATGTTCAAGGCGTAATTCATTTGATGACTTCAGCCAACTTACTCATGCGAGTTGGCCACGGGGTCTATGGGGTGACTGACAGCTTTGTCGAACAAGCGTGGGTAACGCGATTGCAGGCCGACGACATATTTCGGGCCAACACGCGTTGATTCTGCAAGTATTGCCAGAACTGATTTCACACATCTCAGTAAGAGGTGTCGACTAAGAGCGCCAGCACATAAAAGTCACGGATTGTTTTACTTTTGCATGTCGCAACGGTACCATCTGCGGATCAAAATTCAGTCAGAGTTTTTTTGTGAAGATTGTCCTAAACAAGATACGTGACAGCGCAGTATCTGTCGTGATACAAACCGCAGTAAAAGAAGATCCAGGGCTGAGCGTTGGTCATCATCTGACGCTAAGTAACAACACGAGATGGCAAGGGCGTTCTGACTCTTAAGAGCAAGTTTGTATTGGCAGACCTGATTGCTCAATGCCACTTGAGGGCACCAGTGTCCGCAGACCTTGTGTTTTGGGATATTGCTCGTCCCGTCGGACAAGAGGTGCTGTAGCAACTGCAAGCTACCGTCGACTAGCTGAAGGGCTATAAAAATCTTAGCCCCCTTGAAATCCCCAAAACAGCCCTTATAATTAGCACTCGACCCCAGTGAGTGCTAACAACTCATGAAGGCGTTTTCCAACAATCTTAATTTTTTGTAACAGGAGTTCTACATGGCCCTGCGTCCCCTGCACGATCGCGTGATCGTCAAACGCCTGGACAACGAGCGCAAAACTGCCTCGGGCATCGTTATCCCTGAAAGTGCGGCTGAAAAGCCCGATCAAGGTGAAGTGCTAGCCGTTGGTCCCGGCAAACAAACCGAAGATGGCAAAGTCCTGAAAATGGACGTCAAAGTCGGCGACAAGGTTTTGTTCGGCAAATATGCCGGCCAAACAGTCAAAGTTGATGGCGAAGAAGTTCTGGTCATCCGCGAAGAAGAAATTCTCGCTGTTGTTCAGTAATCCACAGAATACGAAGGAAACCTAAATGGCTGCCAAGCAAGTCTTATTCGGTGATGACGCACGCGTGCGCATCGTCCGTGGCGTAAATATCCTCGCCAATGCTGTAAAAACTACTCTCGGTCCTAAAGGCCGTAACGTTGTGCTCGAGCGTTCTTTCGGCGCCCCAACCGTTACTAAAGACGGCGTGTCGGTTGCTAAAGAAATCGAACTCAAAGACAAATTTGAAAACATCGGCGCCCAGTTGGTGAAAGAAGTCGCTTCAAAGACTTCTGACAACGCTGGCGACGGCACCACCACTGCAACAGTGTTGGCGCAGTCGATTGTTGTTGAAGGCCTCAAGTACGTGGCTGCCGGCATCAACCCAATGGATCTGAAGCGCGGTATCGACAAAGCTGTTTCAGCTGCTGTTGAAGAGCTCAAGAAGCTGTCAAAGCCTTGCACCACAACGAAAGAAATCGCTCAAGTTGGCTCAATTTCAGCTAACAGCGACTTCTCGATCGGCAAAATCATTGCTGATGCAATGGACAAAGTCGGTAAAGAAGGCGTGATCACTGTCGAAGACGGCAAGTCACTCGACAACGAACTCGACGTCGTTGAAGGTATGCAATTCGACCGCGGCTACTTGTCGCCATACTTCATCAACAATCCTGACAAGCAAGTGTCAGCATTGGATGATCCGTATGTTCTGATCTATGACAAAAAAGTCAGCAACATTCGTGACCTGCTGCCCGTGCTTGAGCAAGTTGCCAAGTCGAGCCGCCCACTGTTGATCGTGGCAGAAGACGTCGAAGGCGAGGCTTTGGCCACGTTGGTCGTCAACAACATCCGTGGCATCCTCAAAACCACCGCGGTTAAAGCGCCTGGTTTCGGTGATCGTCGCAAAGCCATGCTTGAAGACATCGCTATCCTCACCGGCGGTACTGTCATCTCTGAAGAAACCGGTATGTCGCTTGAAAAAGCCACACTGGCAGAACTCGGTCAAGCTAAGCGTATTGAAGTCGGCAAAGAAAACACCACCATCATCGACGGTCATGGCGATGCCAAGTCAATCGAAGCACGTGTCAAACAGATTCGTGTTCAGATCGACGAAGCGACATCAGACTACGATCGTGAAAAACTGCAAGAGCGCGTGGCTAAGTTGGCCGGCGGTGTTGCTGTGATTCGCGTTGGTGCTGCAACTGAAGTCGAAATGAAAGAGAAGAAAGCACGCGTTGAAGATGCTCTGCATGCTACTCGCGCCGCTGTCGAAGAAGGTATTGTTCCTGGCGGTGGCGTTGCGTTGATTCGTACTCGTGCTGTCGTGTCGAAAGTTAAAGGTGACAACGCTGACCAAGACGCAGGCATCAAGCTTGTGTTGCGCGCCATCGAAGAGCCTCTGCGTATCATCGTTGCAAACGCCGGTCACGAGCCAAGCGTTGTGGTCAACGAAGTTGCAAACGGCAAGGGTAACTACGGCTTTAACGCCGCCACCGGCGAGTACGGTGATCTGGTCGAGCAAGGTGTGTTGGATCCAACTAAAGTCACTCGCACTGCATTGCAAAATGCAGCGTCTGTTGCCAGCTTGTTGTTGACAACGGAAGCTGCTGTTTGCGAACTGGCTGAAGACAAGCCAGCTGGCGGCGGTGGAATGCCTGGTGGTGATATGGGCGGCATGGGTGGAATGGGCGGCATGGGCGGTTTCTAAGCTCAGTTGCACGTGGCCTGAGCTTTGGCTCAGGTACCCATGTAAGGTAAAAAATCCAGGCTTCGGTCTGGATTTTTTTTGGGCTTGTTTTGTCCTTTTCATTCGCACGCGCTCGAGTCGCCCCTGCGTGGGTATTTGTGCTGAGCAAAATACGCCACTCCGGGGCGGCTCAAGCGCTGGGGTGGGTTCATGCGGGGAGGCAGGGCTGACTTTGAGTGCGCCTGGGGGTATGCTTGGGGGCTAATTAATTCATTTGGTGGCGTGGCATGGGTGAGAAGTCGCAGGTTCAAACGGTTTGGTCTGAGTCAGAGTTAAGTGACTTGGCGATTCGGGCATTTCAGGGGCTTGGGCTGCCTGAGGTGGATGCGACTGATGTCGTTAAGGTGCTGGTGCTGGCTGATCTTTTTGGTTTAAGTACGCATGGGCTGTCGCGTGTTGAGTCTTACGGTGAGCGTTTGTTGGTCAAAGGCATTAACGCTCGGCCTAACATCACCGTTCAAGCGCCTGCGCCTGCCTTGCGGTTGGTGGATGGTGATAACGGTGTTGGGCCGCTGGTCGGTATGCATGCGCTACGCGCGGCGATGGACGCAGCGCGACAGTGTGGGATCGGGATGGCGTTTGCACGTGGCAGTAATCATTTTGGGCCGATCTCGCCTTACTCGTTGATTGCGGCAGAAGAGGGCTTTGCCAGTGTGATTGGTAGTAACGCCACTACAACGATTGCGCCTTGGGGCGGTAGTGACGCCAGACTGGGTAATAGTCCACTTGGTTTTGGCGTGCCTAATCCGGGTGGTTCGCCGTTTTTACTAGATATGGCAATGAGTGTGGTCGCACGCGCCAAAATACGTAATGCGTTTAAGCGTGGTGGGGCGATTCCGGATACTTGGGCAACTGACGCTCAGGGGCGGGCCACAACTGATCCTAAGGCTGCGCTTGACGGCTTCTTGCAGCCGGTCGGTGGGCATAAGGGGTATGGGCTTGCCTTGCTAGTCGATTTGTTTGCCGGGCTGTTGTCGAACGCTGCCTACCTGACACACGTAAAGTCTTGGGTCGACGCACCCGATGAGCCACAAAATTTGGGGCACTTTTTTATTCTGATTGATACGCGCATGTTAGGGTCGGCGCAGTGGTTATCAGAGCGGATGATGGATTTTGCTGCCATTTTGCACGATAGCCCTGCTGTTGATCCAGAGCGGCCTGTGATGGTGCCGGGTGAAATCGAATTGAAAAAAATGGCACAGCAACGTACCAATGGCATCGTGCTTGATGAAACAACAGTTTCCCTGCTGATGCAGCACGCAAGCGCTTAACCGGAGAAAACCGTGCAAGATTGGACTTGGTTGTGGATCCCCGCTTCGATTTTTGCAGCTGCGGCGCAAGCTGGGCGTAATGCTATTCAGCGCAGCCTGACCGAAAAGCTCGGCACGTTGGGTGCGACGCAGGTGAGATTTTTGTACGGCTTTCCATTTGCTGCGTTGTTTGCAGCGGTTGCTCTTTTTGCAACAGGGTCAACGTTTCCGGCGATGGATTTGAGTTTTGCCCTCTTTGTCGCCGCTGGCGCTGTTTCGCAAATTGCAGCGACAGCCTTGATGCTTGCCGCAATGCGCCAGCGCGCATTTGTGGTCGTAACTGCCTGGACTAAAACCGAGCCCGTTCAGGTCGCGGTATTTGGCTTGGTGGTGTTGGGCGATACGATTTCATGGCTTGCCATGGCTGCGATTATTGTTGCCACAACCGGCGTGACCGTGATGGCGCGCAAGCCAGTCAGCGGCCCTCAAGAGGGCTCGCAATGGCAGCCGGCCGTGTTGGGGCTGTTGGCCGGTGCTTGCTTTGCAATTGCTGCGGTTACCTTCAGGGGCGGCATCTTGGCGTTAGG
>CALCPT010000235.1 GCA_937897265.1 uncultured Alcaligenaceae bacterium | reverse complement strand
CCTGCAGGTCGTAAAGACCTGCACCCGCGTGCAAATCAATAAACCAGTACGGCACCTCTTTTTGATTGAAATACTGCAGGATGTGCACCAATACAAGGTGTTTGAGTAAATCAGCATGATTGCCGGCGTGAAAGCCATGGCGGTAACTAAACAAATCGTTCTCCGTGAGTGGGCAAAACGCCCAAGGGCGACTCTGGGTGAGTCAAATCAAAGAGCGCTGTGCTCGAGGTTGACGTGGAAGTGGTCGTTTCAAAGGGTCAAGTGCTCAGGGTTTATGCCGCATGAATCAAGTCGAGGGCATCGGTAATAACTGAATCGACGCCCCACCGTAAAAGCTCAGCGGCACGGGCAGGGTCGTTCACTGTCCAGACTGCGACCCGAAAACCAGCGTTGTGAATGTCGTTGACTAAGGCCTTTGTGAGTAACGCGTGGTGCAGATGAATCGACACGCAGCCCAGTTGGGCGAGGGTCTGGCGCCAATTTTCATCTAGGGTCTTAGTGATCCAACCGCGCGGCAGGCTAGGAGCCTCTTGTTTGGCTGCCTCAAGGGCTGTGAGTGAAAAAGACGATAGGAGAGGCGGCACCGCAGCCTCACGCCAGTCGTGCAACGCCTGCCTGGCGATCGCGGTGCCGGTCACGGCCTCAAGGCCTGGCGTTGGCTTGATCTCGATGTTGCAGGCGATATTATTTGCCACGGTATAGCGTGCGACGGCCTCGAGTGTGGGGATGGGTTCGCCGCGAAAGGCTGGGGCAAGCCAGAGGCCTGCGTCTAGCGTCGACAACGCTGCGTAGGGATGGTCGGCGGCATTGCCACGGCCATTGGTGGTGCGTTCGAGGTCGGTGTCGTGCAGTAGGATAGCAACCTGATCCTGACTCAGTTTTGCGTCAAATTCGACCATTTTGTAGCCAAAACTAGCACCCACTCGCATGGCTGCTAAGGTGTTTTCTGGGGCAAGCGTACCCGCCCCGCGATGCGCGACTAGGTTGGGGTAAGGCCAAGAGGGCAAAGTCTGCATCACAAAAATCCAGCGGCGATAGGGTCTGAGGTGCAAGCATAACGCACCGAGTGGTAAACTTTGCCCGCTTTGACTCTAGGCGTGCGAACCCTCATGTTTGATTTTATTCGTAATCACCAGCGCTGGATGCAGTTAATACTGCTTCTTTTGATTTTGCCGTCGTTCGTATTCTTTGGCGTGCAGGGGTATACCAGCTTCATGTCCAGCGAGCCAGAACTGGCGACCGTTGACGGAAAAGGCATCACGCTTGGTGAGTTCAACAATGCCCGTCGGGCGCAACTCGAACAATATCGCAATATGCTGGGCGCGCAGTTCGATGCCGCTGCCTTTGATACGCCAGTGTTTCGCGAACAATTGCTCAATAAGCTGATTGATCAGCGTGCGATCGCGATCGCGGCGACCAAAGGTGCGTATTCTGTCTCTGACGAAACCTTACGCCGTAGCATCGCAGCGATTCCTGCTGTGCAGCAAGATGGCCAGTTTTCGCCAGAGCGATACAAACAGGTGTTAGCGGCGCAGGGGATGACCACCGCGGCATTTGAGCAGGGTTTGCGGCGCGACTTGACCTTGGGGCAAGTGTTACAGCCGATTGGCTTAACGGCGCGGGTACCTGCAGAGATTGGTCAACAGATTTTCGCGCTAATCACCGAGCAACGTAGCGTGGCACGCAAGGTGTTTTCGCTCGACACTTACGCAAAAAACATTACGGTATCGCCCGAAGACATCAAAACTTGGTACGACGCCAATCAGGCTCAGCTTGTGATTCCCGAAAACCTTGATGTGCAGTACCTTGTGTTGAACGAAGAGGCCGCCTCAAAAGACATCAAAGTGTCAGACGCCGACATCGAAAGCTTTTACAAGCAAAATGAAGCACGGTATGGGCAACCAGAACGCCGCCGTGTCAGTCATATTTTGCTTGAACTCCCCGCCAATGCAGACGCCGCAACCAAAACTGCGGTGCAAACCAAGGCTGCAGATCTCGCCAAGCGTGCCGCAGCGAACCCTAAAGAGTTTGCCGCGCTTGCTAAAGAGTTTTCGCAAGACTCAGGCTCAGCGAATCAAGGTGGAGATTTAGGTTGGATTAGTAAAAACATGCTTGTGCCTCAAGTTGAAGAGGCCTTGTTCAAGTTAAAAAAGGATGAGATTTCAGGCGTCGTCGAAAGCCCGTTTGGCATGCACGTTTTATATGTCACCGACACTCAGGCCCCAAGTATCAAGCCTCTAGCCGAAGTGAAAGAAGACATTACTGTTGAAATCCGTAAACAATTAGCGGCTGAACGTTTTGCCACCATGGCAGGCAAACTGACCAATTTGATTTACGACCAACGCGACAGCTTGAAACCGATTGCTGACGCACTCGGGATCGAGATCCGGCAGGCGACTGGATTGACCCGCGAGGGCTTGTTGCCGGTCTCGCAGCGTGCTGGCGCCCCGATGCCTTCGGCGACAGAGCAAACTTGGTTAGGAAACCCCAAGGTACGTCAGACTGCCTTCTCAACAGAGGTCATGAAAGACAAATTGAACTCTGGAGCGATCGAACTGGCCTCAGATACCATTTTGGCCCTGCGGGTCACCGCAGTGCATGCGCCTAAAGTCCCGCCGCTTGAGCAAGTCGCTGAACAGATTCGTACGATGCTCACAAACGAGCGTGCGTTGGTTGCGGCGCAAGAGGCCGGTGTGAAGCAGCTTGATCAGCTAAAAGCTGCGGTCGGTTCTGATCCTAAAGACTTTGACGCGGTTCAGGTAGTGACAAGATCGGAAGAGCACACGTCTGAACTCCAGTCACGCCAATGTATCTCGTA
>CALCPT010000234.1 GCA_937897265.1 uncultured Alcaligenaceae bacterium | reverse complement strand
GAGCCGCGGGCGCGGTTGGACCATCACTGAACGAACTCCAACCCGATGCCGCGCGTGTTTTAAACGCCCTCAAAAACGGCATTGGTCAAATGCCTGCTTATACAAGCTTGACGCCCGAACAGATGAAAATATTATCCGAATACGTCGCAAAGGCAAGCCGAGAGTAAAAACCTGAATGCGTTATCTTGTGGCGAGCCTCATATCCCTTACGGCGTTGTTGGATGTTCGGCTAGCCGCTTAGAAAAATAGTCTGGAGACAAAATGAGACTCAACAACCAATCGATGTTGGCCGTCGCGATTCTATGCTGCGCGCCCCTGCCTGCCTTGGCGCAAACTGACTACCCCAATAAACCCATCACGCTCGTTGTGCCGTTTCCACCGGGTGGGGTGACGGATATTGCGGGCCGAGAGGTCGCTAGAAATCTGACGAAATATTTGAATCAGGCGGTAGTCGTAGAAAACAAAGCTGGGGCTGGCGGAAACATCGGTACGCAGTACTTAGCGGCCAGTAAACCTGACGGCTATACCCTAGGGTTGTTGACAGTCAGCGCTATGTCAATTGCACCGCATGTCACTAAAAACTTGGGCTTCAATCCCAGTAAAGACTTCACTCCGATTACGAATGTCCTCATCACGGAGGGCGCAATCGTTGCTAACGCCGCGACGCCGTTCAGTTCGGTTAAAGAGTTCGTGGCCTATGCAAAAGCGAACCCTGGCAAAGTGAGTTACGCGAGCGTAGGAAACGGCTCAATCCCTCATTTGACGGCTGAAATGTTTGCGCAGCGGGCGGGCGTGAGCTTGCTGCACGTACCGTACAAAGGCACAGGCCCGGCAATGCAAGATCTGCTCGCCAATCAAATTAATATATCGTTCGATAGCTCGGTCGCGACCTCGTTAAACAATGTTGCGAGCGGACGATTAAAAATCTTGGCGATTACAGGGACTAAGCGCTCAGCGGTTGCGCCCGACGTCCCAACAGTCGCCCAGTCAGGATATCCTGGCTTTAGCGCGCAAGGTTGGTTTGGATTATTTGCGCCGGCAAATCTACCGCCAAAAATTTTAGAGACGTTAAACAAGGCCGTCACGGACGCCTTACGCGAGCCAGAGGTCATTGCGCGGTTTGAGAAGCTGGGGGTTCAGCCAGACCCTCAGACCCCTGCTGCATTCGCGACATTCTTAGAGGCAGAATCGACTAAATGGGGCGATTTAGCCAAATCGCTTAAGTTAGAGTTGAATTGAGCTTGCCGATGACTAGGTAACCATGTCTGCGATGTATCCAAGGAGTATTGAGTTACAGCAACGACTGACATCAGCCATAGGCTGCGGTCAGTCAATCACAATTAATCGAACCAACGTCACAACTCCATCAATTAAGCACCCGCTTTAAACGACTTGTTCCAATAATCAAGAACTTCTGTTTTTTGAGGCACTAAACCCTTGGAATCGTAGGGCAACACACGCTTAAGTTCAGCATCGGTAAAACTCACGCGCGCTTTAAGATCCGGCGGCAATATAGCGTTGCGTACCGTTGGCGCATAACCCATCGCTTTAGCGAATTCGACCTGGCCGACTGGGTCCATCATCGCATTCAAAAACTTCCAGGCACCCGCCGCATTGCGGGCATTCTTGGGCACCGCACCTTCAAAGGTCACGGCAACAGCACCTTCTTTAGGCACAACAAAACCTAGCGGCAGACCAGCATCCTGCCATTGCAAGGCACGCGCCTTCCACATGCACGTCATCCAGATTTCACCCGATTTAAGTGCTGCGGCGACTGCCTCGTTTGAGGGAAATATTTTTGGATCATTTTTCTTGATCTCTGCCAAGAACTTCATGCCGGCGGTGAAGCTCGACATATTGCCGCCATTGGCCAAGCCGGCAAATAAGGTGTTAGCCACATGCAGAATGTCAGAAAAGCCTACACGCCCACGGTATTTTGGGTCTACCGCAGCGGCAAAAGTATCGGGTGGTGTCGTGATTTTTTCAGTGTTATAGACCAAGACCATCGCACTAAAGATATGCGGGATTGAATACGACGTTCTAAATTGCTCGTACGCATTCGCAATATTAGGCGTGTGCTGCTCAGAGATCGCATGAAACGGCTCGACTAGCGACAGATCGTACATATCGACATCTTGCAGCAGACCTACATCCATCGAACCGCGTCTTGAATTTTTTTCTGCGCG
>CALCPT010000233.1 GCA_937897265.1 uncultured Alcaligenaceae bacterium | reverse complement strand
GCGAAGAGCGGCGACAGCAGCGCCGTCAAGCGCGAAACCCGTGAGACTCGCGCCGACAAGCGTGACGTGAAGCAGGAACGTCGCGACGTGAAGCGGGCCGTAAAGGACAAGCGCAACGACTAACGGCGCTGCGCGTCGAGCAATCGTCCAAAACGAAGGTAAAAATGCCTCGGCCACGAGCAGAGGCTGTTTGGCACGCACAAACACCGAGCGACGCGCCAAGATGCGCGCGCCCGCAACCGATTCGGCCAGTGCGAGCGTATATAACGGCATGCCAAGCCTTATCGTCGAGAACTCGAAAGCAGAGCGTACGATCGCACGGTCGTCATACAAAATGTCAGCCAAAGGGCGACTGCGCAGGCGTTTGAGCGCTTGCCAGTGACCCTGTGCGGCGTTAAGTGGTGTGACGCTGTGGGCCACCACACAAGCAACCCCATTAATCGACATGCAAACCTCGCGCTGCCAGAGCGCATGGCCTGGTTGCAACTCAAGCCGGAGCGCCTCTGGGAAGCGGGCACGACACACTTGCTCAGACAGCACCCGCAGTTGAAGTTCGCCGAGCTGGCGTAACCCATTGGTCAGCGCGCCCGGACGAGTCAGCCACTGGCGCTGGAGCCTTAACGCACTCGGAGCAGGGCTAGTCAGCCAAGCGTTTTGTTCGCGATGTTTCTGCATAGTTGTATTATCGCAGGTTATGGAAAAAGTACGCATCTCAAAACTCATGGCCGAACGCGGTCTATGCTCGCGTCGCGAGGCCGATAGCTACATTGAGCGTGGTTGGGTCAAAGTCGACGGCGTAGTCGTCACCTTGGGCGAGCGCGCCTTGCCGACGCAAAACATTACGCTTGAACGCTCTGCCGCGGTTCAGCAAACGTCTCGTGTCACGATCTTGATTCACAAGCCGATGGGTTATGTGTCGGGGCAGGCTGAGGATGGCTACACCCCAGCGGTCGCACTGATCGGCCCGCAGAGCCGCGCGCTATCTGACCGCAGTCCGCAGCGTTTTGAACGCTCGCAGTTAAGAGGCTTAGCGGTGGCGGGCAGGTTAGATATCGACTCAACCGGTTTGCTGGTGATGACGCAAGACGGTCGCGTGGCGCGTCAGTTAATTGGTGACGATACCGAGATCGACAAAGAATATCTGGTGCGCGTGCAAGGGCGCCTGGGACCCGGCAAGCTCGAACTGCTGAACGAAGGCCTTTCGCTTGACGGTAAAAAACTGAAACGCGCTCAGGTGCGTTGGCAAAATGATGATCAGCTGCAGTTTATTTTGAACGAAGGCAAAAAGCGACAGATTCGCCGTATGTGCGAATTGGTCGGTTTAAAGGTGCTGGGGCTTAAACGCGTACGCATCGGCCAAGTGCGCCTGGCAGATTTGCCCGTCGGTCAATGGCGTTATCTGCGGGCAGACGAGCAGTTTTAGTGTTCAAGAAAATCAAGCTTGTACGCAGCACGGGCGTCTTGCCCGAGCACCTTGACGAGCCACGGCAAGCTCTCTTTTAGCGCTGCATTGAGCGTCCAAGGTGGGTTGATGACAAACATGCCACTGCCATGCAAGCCCAAACCATCCTCTGCAGGCTTGTGTACCGTCAGGCTGGCATACACCCAGTTTTTTGCACCCGCACGTTCAAGCTGACGCGGTAATTCTTGCGCCTCGCGTCGCTGCACCTGAGGGCACCAGATTGCGTAACAGCCCGTCGGAAAGCGAACCAGCGCATCTTTCACTGTGTCCATCACGTGCCGGTAGTCTTTTTTGTCTTCGTACGAGGGGTCAATCAAGACGATGGCACGTCGGCTCGGCGGTGGTATGTGCCCCTTCAGACCAGCAAAACCATCGCTTTCATACAGTGTGGTTTGTTTGAGTGTTTGCGAGCCACGTTGCTCAAGGTTCATCGTCAAGATGTCTGCTTCGCTTGGGTGCATTTCAAACAACCGTAATTTGTCCTGACTGCGGCATGCCTCAAGCGCGATCCACGGCGACCCTGGGTACAGTCGTAGCTCGCCATCTGGGTTCAAACTCCTGATAACCTCGAGATAGGCCTCGACCATCGGCGGGCAAGCTTTTTTAGTTTCCCAAAGCTTACCGATCCCTGAGGTAAATTCGCCATTTTTTTGCGCCCAGTCGCCC
>CALCPT010000232.1 GCA_937897265.1 uncultured Alcaligenaceae bacterium | reverse complement strand
AACGCGCACCACCACAGGGATGTTGCTTACGTCAAAGCAAATTCCATGCCATCCATGCCTCGTGTGCACTGAACTGGCATACTTATTGCTGTGCTTGGAACATGCCTATACATGTTGCACTTCATCACCTAACAACTTATCGCTATGACAAACGGATCAACCTGGGCCCTCAGGTGATTCGTTTAAAGCCAGCGCCGCACTGTCGTACCCGAATTCTTTCCTATGCTTTGCGCATTAAGCCCGCTGAGCATTTTTTAAACTGGCAGCAAGATCCCTTTGCCAATTACGTTGCGCGGGTGGTGATTCCTGAGAAGACAACAGAGTTTCAAGTTGAAGTTGATCTTGTGGCTGAAATGTCTGTGTATGACCCCTTCGATTTTTTTCTCGAACCGTCAGCTGAAAAATTTCCTTTCAAGTACGCGCCTGAACTCAAGGCTGACTTGGTGCCTTACCTGCGAGCAGAGCCGGCGGGGCCAAAACTCACTACGTTTTTAAAAAACGTGCCGCACCGAACACGCCGCAGCATCGACTTTTTAGTTGAAATCAACACGCGCCTGCACCGTAAGGTCAGTTACACAATTCGCATGGAGCCCGGTGTGCAGACGCCGGAGCAAACGCTTGAGCTGTGTTCGGGGTCCTGTCGCGACACAGCCTGGCTGATGGTGCAGGTGTTCAGGCAGTTTGGTTTAGCGGCACGCTTTGTTTCGGGCTATTTGATTCAGCTCAAGCCCGACGTTGAAGCTGTGGGTGGCCCAACGGGCGCTAGCTCAGACTTTACCGATTTGCATGCTTGGTGCGAAGTGTATTTGCCCGGCGCAGGTTGGATTGGTTTGGATGCGACCTCCGGTTTATTGGCGGGCGAGGGGCATATCCCCATCGCTTGTACGCCTGAACCATCGTCGGCCGCGCCCATCGATGGTGCACTAGATGAGTGCGAAGTTGAATTTGAGCACCAAATGTCAGCACGCAGGGTATTCGAGTCACCTCGGGTGACCAAGCCTTATGACGACAAACAGTGGCAAAGCATTGTGGCGTTGGGTGCGGTTGTGGATACTGACCTCAACGACCATGACGTGCGTTTAACAATGGGTGGTGAACCCACTTTTGTGTCGGCGTTAGATCGAGATGGTGCCGAATGGAACACAGAGGCTCTTGGCCCCACTAAGCGAGGCTTGGGCTTAGAGTTGGTGCAAAAATTAAGTCGGCGCTATGGTGCGGGTGGATTTTTGCATTACGGCCAAGGTAAATGGTATCCGGGTGAACAACTACCGCGTTGGTCGCTCTCGGCCTATTGGCGCGAGGATGGCCAACCCTGCTGGCAGGATCCGACAGTGTTCGCCGATGAGCGCGAGGAGCATTACTACACACCCGAGGATGCAAAGCGCTTGATTCAAACGTTGACGCACAAACTAGGACTCGAACAAACATATATTCAGCCTGCTTTCGAAGACACTTTTTATTATTTGTGGCGCGAACGCACGCTGCCCGTCAACGTCGATCCGTTTGACTCGCGCCTAGAGGATGAGATGGAGCGCGCGCGCCTGCGGCGTGTCTTTTCAAATCAACTCGATGTGCCTGTTGGCTACACCTTGCCGCTTGCGACAACAGAGGGTGAGCAGGCCAAGGTACAGCGCTGGCGTTCGGGGCCGTGGTTTTTGCGTGACGACAGAATGTATTTGATCCCAGGTGATTCACCAATGGGGTACCGCTTACCGCTAGACTCACTGCCTTGGGCGAAACGTACCGATCGACCTGTTGCACCAGACGCTGATCCTTTTGCGCCGCGTACAGCGCTGCCATCTGCAGCTGAGTTGCGCTTGCAGTGGCCAGCGACAGGTGAACCTGTAGAAGGGCCGGATTCTGAAAACACCCGCGATTTAGATACTGCACGGCAATCGCATAGTGAACCCACGAAGGGTTTCGCTCAGGATGCGCGCCTGACCGCGGTGGACGTGTCACCACTTGCCAAGTTTGAATCTGCAGTCGACCTGACACGCACCGCGCTGTGCGTTGAGGTTCGCAATCCAAATCGAAGCAACGGTCCGACACTCGAATTTTCTGAGCCGCAGTGTTCGCTGCTTTACGTTTTTATGCCACCGCTCAAGCGTTTGGATGATTACTTAGCGCTACTCGCTGCGCTCGAAGCTAGCGCGACCGAGCTTGGTTACAAAATTGTGCTTGAGGGCTACACACCACCGCGCGATCCGCGGCTGACAGTGTTGCAGGTGACGCCCGATCCGGGTGTGTTAGAGGTCAATATTCATCCAGCAAAAAATTGGGATGAGTTGGTTGAGCACACCCAGTTTTTGTATCAGGCGGCGCACGAAACGCGCTTGAGCAGCGAAAAGTTCATGAATGATGGTCGCCATACCGGGACAGGGGGCGGTAATCACTTTGTCATGGGGGCTGCAACACCAGCCGATAGTCCATTTTTGCGTCGGCCCGATGTGCTGTCGAGTTTATTGACGTTTTGGCATAACCACCCCTCAATGTCGTATTTGTTTTCGGGCTTGTTTATTGGGCCTACCAGCCAGGCGCCTAGAGTGGACGAAGCGCGCAATGATCAACTCTACGAGTTAGAAATTGCGATGCAAGAGATCGAGCGGCAGCAAGAGCAACCGGGCGGCTGTCCGCCTTGGATGATTGACCGTGCGCTGCGAAACATCTTGATTGACGTCACGGGTAACACGCATCGCTCTGAGTTCAGTATTGATAAGTTGTATTCGCCTGATGGCCCAACCGGACGACTTGGCTTGCTAGAGCTGCGAGGGTTTGAAATGCCTCCCCACGCTCAGATGAGTCTGGTGCAACAACTGTTGATTCGTGCTCTGGTGGCGTGGTTTTGGAAAACGCCGTATCACCCGCCAGGGAAAACGCGTTTGACTCGGTGGGGCACGCAGCTGCATGATCGATTTATGCTGCCGACCTTCATCATGATGGATTTTGATGACGTACTGGCCGAACTGCGTCGCGCCGGTTTTGCGTTTGACCGGTCGTGGTTTGAGCCGCACATGGAGTTCAGGTTTCCGTTGATTGGTCACACCGAGCTCAAAGGCATGCAGTTGTCCCTGCGCACCGCGCTTGAACCTTGGCACGTCATGGGCGAAGAGGGTGGTGGTGGAGGCACCGTGCGTTACGTGGATTCGTCGGTTGAGCGCCTTGAGCTCAAGGTCTCTGGCTTTACGGATAACCGCTATGTGATCTCAGTCAACGGTGTCGCCCCGACCTTGCAGCCGACCGGTGTCGAGGGTGAGTTTGTGCTCGGTGTACGTTATCGCGCCTGGAATCCCCCTTCAGCCTTGCACCCGACGATTGCCGTGCACGCGCCGTTGTCGTTTGATATTGTTGATCAATGGCTCTCGCGCTCGCTGGGTGGCTGCCGTTACCACGTGGTGCATCCGGGTGGGCGTAGTTACGATACTTTGCCAATTAATTCGTTTGAAGCGGAGAGTCGCCGACGCGCAAGATTTTTTAAGCTTGAGCACACGCCCGGTGAAATCCGGTTGCAACCTCAGCCCACTGGGACAGAATTTCCCTTTACACTCGACTTACGCCGAACACCACAAATTTAGAACTTAAGGCACATGTCGCCCGACGCAACATCTACTCAAGACTCTGCAGCCCAGGGTCAAAGCGACCGCGAGCGCGCGTTTGCGCTCGCGGGTCAGCTCGCGTCGCCGGTCAAGTTAGGCCACTACGATGAACTGAGAGACGCGAGTGGCGCTTTGCGCAAGCCCTGGCAAACGTTTTTTAGTTATTTGGGCGAAACGGGGATCACAGGTCTGCCGCAAAGTAGCGAGACCATTGACCGGTTGATTCAACAAAACGGTATCACCTATAACGTCTACGGAGATCAGCAGGATCAAACGCGACCGTGGTCATTGAACGCGTTGCCGATGTTGATCACACCCGCAGACTGGCGCGGTATCTCAAGCAGCTTGCAGCAGCGTGCCAAGTTATTGAATACGATTTTGCAAGATGTTTACGGCGACCAGCGACTAATCCGTGGGGGCTATTTGCCGGGTGCGTTGATTTTGGGCAACCCTGGCTACATGCGTGCGATGCAAGGGGTCAAGCCCTTAGGCGGCGTCTATCTGCATGTGGTCGCTTTTGATATTGCGCGTGGCCCGGATGGTCGGTGGTGGGTGATTGGTCAGCGGACCCAAACCCCCTCGGGCTTAGGGTATGTGCTCGA
>CALCPT010000231.1 GCA_937897265.1 uncultured Alcaligenaceae bacterium | reverse complement strand
CGGTTGGCACCGTCAGCAGCGGGTACATCACACACAAACGCTTTTGCACACAATGCCTAAACCGACTATTGCAGCGGTCAATGGCTCAGCGTCTGGCTTGGGCGCTGACACTGCGCTAGCCTGTGATTTTTTAATTGGTAGCGAGTACGCAAACTTTACTTGGTCGTACATCAATCGCGGCATTATTCCCGATGGTGGTGGCATGTATCTGTTGCCACGCCGTGTGAGCCTGTCGATGGCGAAGCAGCTAATTTTTTCAGGTCGTCGGGTTGACGCCGCCGAAGCTTTAGCACTCGGGATCCTTGATCGGCAAACCACCGCAGTAGCGCTTGTCGCTGAAGCTCAAGCCTGGGCAAAAGAGCTCAGTCAAGGGTCGGCAACGGCACTAGCGTTAAGCAAAACAATCTTGAATGAAACCTATGAATCCACTGCGAATCAAGTGTTTGCGCAAGGCAGTCAGGCTCAAGGGATTTGTTACACGAGCACCGAGCATCGCAATGCAGTGCTTGAGTTTTTAGCCAGTCATAAAAAAAATTAGCACTTACCAAACGCCAACTGTCAGACCTGGATGCAAATGAACATTATTTCTCGCTTGATGCGCCCGCAAACCGTCGCCGTGATTGGCGCCTCGGCGGATATTACTAAAACAGCGGGTAGGCCGGTTGCCTATCTCTTGAAGCACGGTTTTGCCGGTGTTGTGTATCCGGTTAATCCTAAGGCAACCGAAATTTGTGGCTTAGCTTGTTACCCAGATATTGCCTCTTTGCCAACCGTACCAGATGTCG
Organism: uncultured Alcaligenaceae bacterium; assembly: GCA_937897265.1. Taxonomy (GTDB): domain Bacteria; phylum Pseudomonadota; class Gammaproteobacteria; order Burkholderiales; family Burkholderiaceae_B; genus Zwartia. Next base: position 3,408 of record CALCPT010000231.1, on the reverse strand, counting down.
GGATAGTGTTGCTTGGTGCAGAGCGTGCGCATCAGGCAGTCAAAGAGCTTGCAAAAATAGGCTGTGCCGCGGCGATCGTTTTAGCAAGCGGCTATACCGAGGTGGGCGAAGAGGGGGCTAGGCGGCAGGCCGAGCTGATTGCTGCCGCCGGCTCGATGCGAATTCTTGGTCCAAACACCATCGGCTTGGTCAATATCACAGATCGGATTGTGTTGTCAGCGTCAGGCGCACTCGAGATGGATCATTTTCCGTCAGGGGCAATTAGTCTGGTTTCGCAAAGTGGCGGCATCTTAGGTTCGCTTCTTGCACGCGCGTCTGCACGTGGCATTGGGCTCGCTAAAATGATTTCGACCAGTAATGAAGTTGACCTAGAACTTGCTGATTTCATTGACTGGCTCGTGGATGATGAGGCGACTAAGGTCATTGCACTGTATGTTGAAACTGTTCGAGATAGCCAAAAATTTCGTGCTGCAGCCCTGCGCGCCAAGCAAGCGGGCAAGCCCATCGTGGCGTTCAAAATTGGTCGCTCTGAGGCCGGCGCCAAGGCAGCGATCTCGCATACCGGTGCGTTGGCGGGCTCTGACCGCATGTACGATGCACTGTTTCAACAAACAGGCATTCTTCGGGCGCAACGATTTGATGAGTTGTTGGATATGCCTACTGCGCTCGCAACCGGGCGTACGTTACGCGGTAATCGTGTTGCCATTCTGACCTCAACGGGTGGCGCGGGTACCTTGGTGTCGGATGCCTTAGGCGTCACAGGTTTTGAAACTCCTCCTCCAGATGCCCAAGCCGCGGCTAAGCTTAGAGCACTTCAGAAGGGCGATCACGCGGCGCTTGATCGCAACCCTATTGATGTCACACTTGCTGGTTTGCAGCCTGAACTGCTTAAAGGTGCGATCACTGCAGTGTTAGAGAGCCCAATGTATGACGCTTTAGTAGTGATCGTAGGTGCGTCGGCACTGGCAATGCCAGAACTCATGTCAAACGCTATTAAAAGCTGTATGGTGGTATCTGATAAGCCGATCTTGGCTTATATCAGTCCGCATGCGCCTCATATTGGTTCGTTGTTAACCCAGGCTGGTGTTCCCGCATTTTCTGCACCCGAGAGTTGCAGTGCTGCGCTGAGTGCGATGCTTTATGCAAGTCAGCACAAGCGTGAGTGTTTGGTTGCCTCGTCTAGCGCGACTGAGCCCTTGACCGAGCCTAGCTCGAACCAAGCACGACATAGTCTTGATGAAGAGCAGGCAAAACAATTGTTCGCAAAGTTTGGTATCCCAATCGTACGTGAGGTCGTTGTGACATCACCCGAGCAGGCTAAAGTGATGGCGGATTCAGTTGGTGGTCGTGCAGTGTTAAAAATTCTGTCGTCAGATATCTTGCATAAAAGTGATGTGGGTGGTGTCGCGATTAACGTATCCGCAGAGGCAATCGGCGCTCGTTTGCAACAGATGACTCAAGACGTTAAGAACAGGGCGGGGATCACACCTACTCGTTTTTTAGTGCAAGAGCAGGTGTCCGGTGGCACTGAGATCATTTTAGGCATGCATCGTGACGTGTTGGGCGTAGCGATTCTCTTGGGCATGGGCGGCGTAACAGCTGAACTATTACAAGACACAACCTTGCGCTTACTGCCCCCTCAAGGCGGGCTGTCTAAAGCGACTGCCCGTGAGATGATCCAATCGTTAAAAACCTGGCCCTTACTTGATGGCTATCGTGGTCGGCCAAAGTCGGATGTTCAAGCCCTGATCCAGGCAATTGTGGCGTTCTCAGAAATGGTGGCAGCACTAGGCGAGCGCTTACTCGAGGCCGAAATCAATCCACTTTTTGTGCTCGAGCGCGGGCAGGGCGTTAAGGCTGCAGATGGGATTGTGGTGCTTGCGGGAAACACCCTGATTTGATGCTAAAAATAGCCTCGGTACAGATGTTCGATTGCTAGTATTTGAGAGTATTTCAGATTTTTTCCATCGTAACATTAGATGGTTAAAGAGGTCTTGAGACGAAGCTGTATGAGCGATGATGCTTGATGAAAAGCTGCGCTCACAGTTTTAATCGTTGCGCATCTTTTCGCAGTTTTCAAATCGAATCTGTATCGGCTGACCTAGCATGGGTCAAGCTCGGCACCTACAAATGAGAGGGTTGGTAATAGTTAATCTCAAGCTATCGACACGCTATTTTTGGTTGGCTGCAACCAGTCTTGAGCTTTCACCTCACCTCGCCACTCTTATATCTCCATAGGTTTAATAAAATGCGTATCCTCGGAATTAGTCCCTATCACGATAGCTCGGTCGCCGTTTATTCTGAGTCCGGACTAGAGTTTTACAGCAAAGAAGAGCGGCTAACTCGTAAAAAGCGGCAGCCTTACCCCTTGAAGTCGTTTGAACTTGCGATCGCGACTGTCGGGCCGATCGATTTAGTTGTGATTGCAGCCCCAGGAATCGCACCAAAAAATATTGATCCAGTTAAAAAGCACATCTCCGATCTGCTCGCGTGTCCGATCGTCGAAATGTCCGATACTCATCACTTGCAGCACGCAAGCCTTGCGTTTTACAACAGCGGCTTTGATGAGGCTTTGGTCTTTGTTGTCGACAGAAATGGTTCGTATTTTGAAGAAGAGTATGCCCGCGAAGGAGAGACAGTTTTTACTGCATCTTATCCCTGTAACTTCGAGACAAAGACTAAGAATTATTGGCTATACAACGTAGGCCAAGAGGCGAGTGTTAGAAACAAAGAGTTGATTGAAAAACTTGACTTGCAAGGGCAACTGAACTTTAAGTCTTGTTTCAGTATTGTGAAAGTCTATGAAACGGCAACATCCTTGATTGGTCAGCATCCGCTTGAAAACGGCAAGACCATGGGACTATCTTCGTACGGTAACAAAGCAAACATTCAGCCCCTTTTCCGAGACAAGTATTTCCCGATTGATCACAAGTTTAGCCATGATAAAAAATCATTCTTTGGTGATTCGTCAGTGGCAATCAATACCGAGCTTGATTCACAATCAATCGGTAAAGTCACTCCAGAAAACTATCAGCCTTACGCAGACTATGCGCTAAATGTACAGCTAGAGACGCAAGAGGCTCTTAAGCAACTGATCGGTGAACATCTAGCCAAAACGCATATCAAAAAAGTGTGCCTCACTGGGGGTTATGGTTTAAATATTGTCGCAAATACCTATGTTGCTCAGGCATTTCCCGACGTCGAGTTTTATTTCGAGCCACTTGCGGACGACTCGGGTAATTCGATAGGCGCCGCCATGTATCACTATCACAAGCTGACTCAAGACCGTACAGTCCGAAAAATTGAACACACCTTTATTAATGGTGTGAAACATGATTTATCGGTTCTCAATAACTTCAAAAATGTTGAGTCCAGTGTTGTCGATGTCAATTTTGTTGTTGACTTGTT
>CALCPT010000230.1 GCA_937897265.1 uncultured Alcaligenaceae bacterium | reverse complement strand
CGACTTCGCGGGGTAAGTATTTCATGCCACAGTCTGGCGCGGGGATTAGTTGATCGGCTTGCACAAATTTCAAGCCCGCCCGAATACGGCTGGCAACTTGTTCGGCCGTTTCAATGTGTTGATTACCAAGATCTAAGACGCCCAGCATAATTTTTTTACCAGCCAAATCGGCCAATACGCCTAGATCAAGCTTGGGTTGAGCGGCCTCAATTGAAATTTGGGTTGCAATCGAGTCTCCGAGGCCGGGTAAAAATGAATAGCCAGTTGGCTTTTGGCCTTTGACAACCGCCGCATAGCCAAAGCAGAGATGCACAATCGTGGGGACGCTAATGCCCTGCAAAGCACGGTTGATCGCTTTGACGGCATAGCGCTTAGCTGCCTCGGGGTCGTGTCTCAGCCAGGGCTCATCGAGCTGAATAAAATCTGCGCCCGCTGCCTGTAGTGCCAGCGCTTCGGCATTGACGGCCGCGGCAAAGTCCATTGCCATCGCTTCGTCGTCACGGTAGAACTCATCTTTCGCCTGCTGTCCCATCGTAAAGGGACCCGGCAACGTGACTTTCGTTAAGCGGTTGGTGTGTTCTTTTAAAAATTTGAAGTCCTCAACCTCGACGGACTGCACTCGGTTGATTTTGCCGACCACACGAGGTATCAGTGTCTCAAGTCCATTTTTCGAACGAATGACGGCCGGGTTTTGGTCGTCAATGCCGTCTAAAGAATTGGCAAAGCGGTTTGAATAGCTCTCGCGCCTGATCTCGCCATCTGTGATGATGTCGATGCCAGCCCGTTCCATCTCTTGGATGGCAAGTTTGGTCGCGTCATCTTGCGCTGCTTGAAGTTGCTCGGGGGCAACCCGCCACAGTTCGCGTAAGCGTGTGCGTGGCACCCCTTGGGCGAGCAGTGCATGATTCACTAGCCAAGCGGGTTGAGGGTAGCTCCCCACCACGGTGGTGGGCAGAATTTTTGGTGTTGCGTTGGTTGTCATCAAACACTTCTTTTCAGGCATGAATCAAAGGAGGGCTGGCAACGATGCCGCAGAGTGCAGGCGAGTCTTTGACGACAACGTTGAGCCTAATTCGTTTAAGGTCTAGTTCGCAGTCGCGCCAGAGTCTTTAACGATTTTGGTCCACTTAGCCAGCTCCGTCACGGTAAACGCATTGAAGTCTTTAGTATTCATTGGGGTGATGATCAATCCCAATTCAATAAAACGTTTTTGTGTTGCTGGGTCAGCCAAGATCGTCATGGTGGCTTTGTAGAGTTTGTCGATTACGTTTTGGGGCAAACCAGCAGGGCCCGCCAAGCCCCACCATGGGCGCAGGTCGTAACCTGGTACGGTGTCGCTGATAGGTGGCACCTCTTGGGCAATTGGGCTGCGCTCGCTAGTGGCAATGCCTAACGCTCTGAGACGACCCGACTGCACATGAGGATAAATGACGGGCACATGATAAAACGCCATTGAGACTTCGCCGGCAAATAAATCGCTAAAGCCTTGCGTAATATTTTTGTACGGAATGTGTCTGATATCGATGCCAGCCATCGTTTTAAGTAACTCACCCGCCATGTGTGGTGAGGTGCCTGCGCCGGCCGAGATATACGTGAGCTTGCCAGGGTTGGCTTTTGCATAAGCAATCAACTCAGCCATGTTGTTCGCCGGAATTTTAGGATTGATGGCCAACATGTTTGGTGCGGCCACCATCAGGGCGATATGAGTGAAATCTTTGATTGGGTCGAAAGGAATAGTCGCATAAAGCGCTGGGTTGGTAGCGTGAGTAGCGCTCGTTGAAAACGACAGTGTGTAACCATCGGGCGCGGCTTTGGCGGTTGCGTCCGCCGAGATATTGCCCCCCGCGCCAGTTTTGTTATCAACCACTACGGTCTGACCAAGAATCTCGCCAAGCTTTTGGGCGTAAAGTCTGGCAATGACGTCGGTGGTTGTGCCTGCAGAGTAGGGCACAAGAAATTTAATCGATCGGTTGGGATAGTCTTGCGATTGCGACTGCGCGTGCGCGCTGAGCGTAGGTAAGGTGCTGGTCAGAGCAACGGCCAACATACCAACCAGTTGAGTCAGTTTTGAGCGTGAAAAGCGCAACATTGCGGTTCCTTTTGAGTATCTGTCTTGATTAGTTTTTGCCACGGAGTCTCTGCTTGATCGCCAAGCGCCAAGCGGCTGCGCCAAGGCTTCTCGTGGGCTAAGTGTAAAGCGCAAATCTCGTAAACGGGCGGGTTTTATATACAGGTGAACCTGTATTGACAGGTTGCAAATAGTCAGAAGAGCTTTTTAGGGCGGCCGGTTCGAGCATTGCGGGGCACGCTAGCTTTTGAGATCGGAAGAGCGTCGTGTAG
>CALCPT010000229.1 GCA_937897265.1 uncultured Alcaligenaceae bacterium | reverse complement strand
AAAAGCGCGTCGGACATCGTCACAGGTTTGATGGGCGGACAAGTGGATATCTTTGTCGGAGCAGGCTCACCCGCGTTAGACGGTTTTATTAAGGATGGTCGAGCCCGCCTGTTAGCCAGCCTGTCAGAAACACGCCTTGACTCTTATCCAAACGTGCCCACGCTAAAAGAAGAGGGCTTTAACGTTGTGGCACTATCCCCATTTGGGGTGGTCGGGCCGATTGGTATGGATCTCGCAATTATCAATAAGCTGGATCGCGCTTTTGCCAGCGCAATCCAACATCCAGAATTCATTGACATGGTGAAAAGAAATCTAATGGAAATTAAATATATGGGGCCCAAAGAATATCAACAATACGCTGAAAAGACCGCAGTGCTCGAAAAAGAACAGATGCAGCTGTTGTTGAAATCCATGCCCAACAACTAAACGACTAACTCGCGTCTTGCATCGCCTTCTGCACAAACTGCTCAAGCGAGGGCGCAGGCAAGGCTCCACTCACCCGGGTGAGTTCTTTACCCTTTGAATAGGCAGCTAAGGTCGGGATTGAGCGAATGCTCAATCGCTGCGATAGCGCTTGATTCTCTTCGGTATTGACCTTGACGTACAACGCTTCGTTGGTGTGCTTCAGCGCACTGGCCTGAAAGGTCGGCGCAAACATCTTGCACGGCCCACACCACGAGGCCCAAAAGTCGACGACGACAGGTAGCGGCGACTGTGCAGTTAACTCGCTAAACAACTGCTCATCGACCTCTAGAGGTGCTGACAACAAATCCTTTTTGCACGCACCGCATATCGGTTGACTCGCTAGACGTTCAATCGCGAGTTGATTGGTCTTGTGGCAGTGGGGGCATGGGATTTTCATGATATCGATCACAAAGGTAAATAATGATTTCAGTATAAGGCGCAACAATAGCGTTTAGTACCAGACCTAAAAGCTCACTCGTTATTTGGTGCCGAAACAGCAAACTTCAAGGCTTCGTTTGCGAAAGATCAAACGCATGCGCTGCCTCAGCCTCGTACTGTTAAGGGCTTGAGCGATAGCCTAAGTACTTTTGAAGACCCAAGGCGTCTAGCTTTATTGACTGTGTAGTCTGAATATCACGCATGAGTTTTGCGATGAAGGTCGCGTTCAAGTGATGAGAGTCACTGATAAAAGGGACACCCTGCGCTTGAGTTGGGCAGCCCGTTTTATCTTCACGGCAAGTTAAGCCGATCAGATCAACGTACGAAAACTTTAGGTCGTGCGGATAAAACAGCAAGCCTTCTTGGTTGGTTTGCTTCTTTGGATAATCCGCAAACTCCAAACACACCTCAGCTTCGCGACCTGTTCGGTACATCAGTTTTTCACAACTCGAATACTTTTCAGAATCAAGCTGAAAGTAATTGCCAAATACAAACACGTCAAAATCATTATTTTTTTTCTTAAGCTCTCGGATCACATCAAACCTAAAGGGATTGACGTCATACTCAAAGGGTCGATAGCTGACTAACATCACCGCAGCGAGCCTGCGAATGACGCTTGCATCGTTGATCCACAATTCAAAGGGCTTGCAGTAGCCTTCAAATTTCGGCTCGCGGGCGATGGCGGTAATTTTTTCGGCCGTAATATTCACCTTGCAACCAAGATACGAGACCGAGACAATATCGTATTGCTTGACGTCGATCACAGTACTGAGCCCAACAGACCAGTTGGGATTGTAAGAGTCACCAACAATTAAGACTACGGGCTTGCTGGATTGGCTGGGCTCGCCCCCAACGTAGTTTCGGTAGCTCGCCACCAGATTCGCTTCGATGGTGTGCGCTTCAGCGGTATACAACGCGTCAGCCAGTTGTACATTTTGTCGAAACGGAAATCCTCTTTCATCAAACGTTTTCAGCCCTACCCCTCCGAGCACGAACATCGACACAACCAGAAGAGATACCTTCAGACCACCATGCTTTCCAAAACGAATGGGGCGCTCGATCAACCGGTAAGTAAGCCAAGCGAGCGTAATCGAAAGAGCGATCAACCCAATACGCGTCGCAATGCTTGGGGGGCTTGCCTCTACAACCCAAGCAAAACTAAGAAGCGGCCAGTGCCACAGGTACAGCGGATAGCTAATCAGGCCAAACCATACCAACACCCTGTTAGACAAGATCTTTGTATTGAGCCAGGCAAGAGGCCCAGCGGCTACGATCAAGGCCGTGCCCATCACAGGTATCAGCGCCCACTTGCCCGGAAACTGAAGATCTCGGTTAATGCGGATCAGGCCATAGAGCAAAAGAATAAAGCCTATGCAAGAGAGCACATTGGCTATACGTGCAAGCGCACGCACTTGATCGACGGTCGTCCGATCACGTGTGCCCCATTTGCCGAACCACATCGCAACGTTAGCTAAGCCCTCTTTTTTATACAGCGAGCACCATGCTAAGCAACTGCCAACTAAGAGCTCCCACACACGCGTTTGAGGCGAGTAGAACGTGGCCACTGCGTCACTTTTGATTCCGGTGATGTTCAGATACAACGAAACAGCTGTAAGAATTAGGGTCAACGCAAAGAGTGAAACTCTTAACTTTGAGGCCACCCACAACAGCAACGGCCACACAATGTAGAACTGCTCTTCAATACCCAGGCTCCATAAATGAAGCAGTGGCTTGGTATGGGCTGAATTATCAAAATAGCCAGCCTCGCTCCACAGTACAAAATTTGAAATAAAGGCAGCGCCAGCGGCAATATGCTGACCCAATTGACCATATTCGTCGGCAAGCAGCGTAAACCACCCTGCGATGTAGGCCGCGACTAAGACAATCAGTAAGGCAGGGAAAATGCGTTTAATTCGACGAGCGTAAAAATCAAGAAAATTAAATGTACCTTGATTCAACTGTTCAAAAATAATGCGGCTAATTAGGTAACCAGACAGCACAAAAAAAACGTCAACACCAATGAAGCCGCCCTTAAAAAGCTGCGGAAAACCATGAAACAGCACAACCGACAAGACTGCGATGGCGCGCAAGCCATCAATGTCTGGCCGGTAGTTAGCGTGTGAAGGGTTGACAGACATAGCGTTCAGATAGCACTAGTATCCGTTACGCCCAGCAAGCTGAATGCCAAACATTGAAGACAAGGCGTTGAGTTGTGTTGGTTTGAACGCCCCCACCAACGTCGGATAACTCGAGCCATGCAAGATGTGGCGATACATCACGTGGTATGCCGCATCTTGATCATGCAAATTTCTTGCATCTTTTTTATCGTACCGAAAAGGAAGTAGCTCTCGCTTCAGGCGATCACGCAGATTGCTCGTATACCGCATATCCACAGCATACAAATACGGAAACACGCCACGCAGAAAATCAAAAAAATCTGGCACCGAAGTACGCTGAAACGCATTCAGACACCAGTGATTCAGTTCAAGCGCAACAACGGGTTGATCACGTGCGATGGTCGCAGCAAGCCCTTCGATGACGCTCTGTTCAAAACCCTCGACATCGATCTTCATAAAATCGACCTTAGCGATCTGATGTTCACGGATGAAGTCATCGCCCTTTGCAATCGTGATTTTTTCAACTTGATGCCCTTCAGAGGCATTTGTTAAGTTCGACACAAAACCGCCAGAGCGGTTATTTGGCGCAAAGGTCAGTTCAAAGGTCCCAGCGTCTTTGCCCAAGCCCAGATTGAGAGGCTCAACATTGCCAAACTTGGCCCTCTGCACGTTCTCGACAAGCCATCGGTACGTGGTAGGCGAGGGTTCAAAACTGTAGACCTTGCGCGCAAGATCACCAAACAATAACGAGGTACAGCCGATATTGGCGCCGATATCCAAGACAGTATCAGTGGGCTGAAGCAATGATTTAAAAAGCGAGACCATTTCGGGCTCGAACTCCCCCTCAACGTGATCAAGATAATCATCGTCAGACGAGATGCTGTAGGATTTTCCGTTAATGTTTGAACGAACAAGGCGCTCTTGTGGAGAGCCAGCACTGGCCCGCGAGCGCAATAGAGATAGAACCTTACCGAAGCGTTTCATGCGTATTTCAATCTACGTGACCAGTGAGTGGTCGCAAGCTTAACCGATGCGGCTAGGTTGATTTGCCGACTATTAAGCTTATTTTAGATAATTTCGCATGCATGCGGCTATGCTCGTTTTTAAAACGCCATCCGCAACCCGATCGTGCCACCGTATAACGTCTGACCGGTTCGTGCCTCGCCTGATACCCCCGCGTAGGCATAGGCGTTGTCTGTGATATTGACGGTGCCATATAACCCGACCTGCAAGAAGGTAGACCCAGCCGTCGCAGTCGTGACGCTGCCTGTGTAGCCAGCGAGCGTGGTGTTCACCGTTGGATTGATCAAGCCAGTCGTGTCTGCACCCACAGCAACATTTGCACGATAGGTATAGGCATCTTTAAGCGGATCTTTATTAAGCGACCCAGCCGCGACACCCACAACACCGCGTACTGCGCTACCGCTAAAGCTGGCGATGTTGAGTGCCGCTGCGGTACTGCCTTCGTGATAGGCGGCTTGACCGACATATTGATACGTCAAGCGTGCATAAGGGGTGAAGCGCACATCGCTGTAGTCGAACGGGCGGCTAATGCCCACACTCACTAGCGCATCGCTACCCGACACCGCTTTATTGCTAAAGCCGCTGCTTAGCCCCGTGATATCACTACAGATCGGAAGAGCGTCGTGTAGGGAAAGAGTGTCTTCGCCTGTGTAGATCT
>CALCPT010000228.1 GCA_937897265.1 uncultured Alcaligenaceae bacterium | reverse complement strand
CTGTACAACTCTATTGTTGCTGTCGTTGGCCTTGGGTTAGTTGGCCAAGCCATTACCCAACGCCTCACCGGCTTTGGCTGCAAGTCACTGCTCAGTGTCGATCCTCAGACTTCGGTGCGTGGCGTCACGCCTTGCACCCTCACGTACGCCGTACAGCACGCTGATTATGTGTTTGTCGCTGTGCCGCTCACCACAGAGTCTCTGAATTTGATCGACCACTCGCAATTGGCAGAGTGCAAATCAGGCCAGTTATTAATTAACGTTGGGCGCGGGTCGGTGATCAATGAACAGGCCGTTGCAGACGCGCTAGAATGCGGCCGCCTCGCAGGCTATGCCGCTGATGTCTTTGCTTGTGAAGATTGGGCGCTCAGCAATCGCCCACATATGATCGAGCCACGATTACTCGCGCACCCTGCAACCGTTTTTACTCCTCACCTAGGCTCGGCAGTACGCTCAGTACGGCTCGCCATTGAACAGCGCGCAGCAGACAACATCATCGCGGTGCTAACAGATAGCGCACCCCCAGACGCGATGAACGCACCGCTATGACCGGCGCCTAGCCAAACAGTTTCCGGCTTTTGTCTTAAACTGAGTTTTTGGTATTTGCGACAAGGCCACTTCGATGACGACACCCACTCCGATCCCAACCACCCTCATCCCAGGCGATGGCATTGGCCCTGAGGTTGTCAAAGCCACTGTGACCGTGCTTGAGGCCTTAGGCGCCCCGTTCCAATGGGAGACTCAACTTGCCGGGATGGCCGCATTCAATACCTGTGGCGATCCGATGCCGCAACCGCTGCTTGATAGCATTCGCAAAAATGGCTTAGCACTAAAAGGCCCACTCTCGACACCAATCGGCGAGGGATTTCGCTCGGCCAATGTTCGATTGCGTGAAACCTTTGGCTTATACGCCAATGTGCGTCCCGCGCTGACCATTGTGCCTGGGCGCTTCGAGAAAATTGATATCGTGTTGATTCGCGAAAATCTTGAAGGTTTTTATGTCGCGCATGAGCACTATCTGCCGGTCGGAGATGACCCACGCGCCGTCGCACTCTCTTCTGGGGCCAACACCCGCGTCGGCATCAATCGCATCGCACGCTATGCCTTCGAGTATGCGGTTAAACATGGTCGTAAAAAAATTACGATCGTGCACAAGGCTAACGTACTGAAAGTCTTGACGGGATTATTTTTAGAAGAGGCTCGCAACGTCGCGCGTGAATACGAAGGCCGTGTTGCAGTGGATGACCGTATTGTCGACGCCTGTGCCATGCAACTTGTGCTCAATCCGTGGCAATTCGATATGCTCTTATGCTCGAACTTGTTTGGTGATATTTTGTCAGATGAGCTCGCTGGCTTGGTGGGCGGCCTAGGCTTGGCCCCAGGCGCGAACATCGGCAAGGACGTTGCAATTTTTGAAGCCGTGCACGGCACTGCGCCGGACATTGCCGGCAAAGGGATCGCCAACCCGATTTCGCTTTTATTAGCCTCTGGGCTCATGCTGGACCACGTTGGGCACCAAGAGCTTGCCACGCGTCTTCGCACCGCGATTGATTTGACGCTGAATCAAGACAATGTCAAGACGA
>CALCPT010000227.1 GCA_937897265.1 uncultured Alcaligenaceae bacterium | reverse complement strand
CTGGAGTTCAGACGTGTGCTCTTCCGATCTTGAAGTCGATGATGCGATTGGCTACTTTGCCGCCCATCCGAAAATTCGACATCCACTGCAACTCATGCAAGACGTAGGCTTAGGCTACATCACCCTCGGACAACCCTCACCGACTCTGTCTGGTGGCGAAGCCCAGCGGATCAAGTTAGTGACCGAGCTAGCAAAAGCTCGGATGACGGAAGGCGTGATTACCACCGGACGCGCGTCGCGCCTGCCACATACACTCTACGTGCTCGACGAGCCAACCGTTGGCTTATCCATGGCAGACGTCGAGAAGCTGATCCGCGTGTTGCATCGTCTCGTTGAAGCTGGCAATACCGTCGTAGTGATCGAGCACAACCTTGACATCATTGCCGAGGCCGACTGGCTGCTAGATTTGGGTCCAGAGGGCGGCACAGGTGGCGGCAAGCTAGTCATCGAAGGAACCCCCGAGCAGGTGATGGCCGTGCGTTCAAAATCGCACACGGGCGAAGTGCTTCACGAGTTTATGCATCGTGCTTAAGCTAATTGTTTCGCGACACCACGGCCGCTCTCCGGCAAAAAACACGCGCCAGCGACGGAGTCAGCCGTGAACAACAAGGCAGCAGTGTTCAGTACAAGGCGACCGGCGTGACTCAGTGCCGTTTTGAAGATCGTCTGGCGGGAGAAGCGAAAGTATTGTCTGGGTTGCGTCAGCGAATCACCGCACGCAGTGCGGTCGAGCTACCCGCAGCCTTTGCTGCCATACAGGCCGCGCAAGACGCCGGGCACTGGATCGCCTTGATGCTCGACTACGAACTTGGCGAATGGTTTGAGCCAACCTTGGAAGCCACTGCCCACACGTCAACCGGACAGCAGCCCACATCTAAAGCGCACTCGCAAACATCCCCAAAAGCGCACAGCCGTTTAACCGCACTGGTCTTTGATTCAGCCACGCTTGAAAAGCCTTGGGACTTTACTCGCGCTGAGGAAACTGACACTGCGTCCGGAGCGACAACACCGGCCTCAATTACCTCAGTCTCAACAAGCCTGTCACAAGCCGATTACTTTGACCGAATTCATCAAATCAAAGAATGGATCGCGCAAGGTGAGGTCTACCAAATCAATAGCACCTTTGCCTTGAATGTCTGTACGCAAGGATCCGCACAAGAGCTATATCGCAAACTCGCCAAGCAACATCCAAGCGCACATGCCGCGTATATTGAAGACGATGAACAAACGGTGTTGTCGTTTTCACCAGAATTGTTTTTGCAACGTCGCGGTAATACGTTAATCACCCGGCCAATGAAAGGGACTGCCCCCCGCTCAAACGACCCTCTTGAAGATCAACGTCTTGGTCAGCGTTTACAAGCGAGCGCAAAAGACCGAGCTGAAAATCTAATGATCGTTGATCTGTTGCGCAACGATCTAGGGCGCATTGCGACACCAGGCACTGTACTTGCAGAGCCTTTGTTTTCGCTCGAGGCCTATCCCTCAGTTTGGACGATGACCTCTACCATTCAAGCCACTGTTGCGGCCAAGACCTCACTTGAGCAAATCTTGCGGGCACTGTTTCCGTGTGGCTCGATCACCGGTGCGCCAAAAATCGCTGCGATGAAACGCATTCAACAAACCGAAGCGCAACCACGTGGTCTGTATTGCGGCAGCCTTGGCTGGCTAGCACCCAATGGTGATTTTTCGCTCAATGTCGCGATTCGGACACTGCTACTTCAAAAAGACGGCAGTGGTCTTTATCACGTGGGCGGCGGCATTGTGCACGACTCGGTCGCGGCGCTTGAGTGGGAAGAATGCCACTGGAAGGCGCGAATCGTTATTGACAGACTCGAACCAACTCAGCCTCTACCGTATTCAAATCTTTAATCGAATTGATGTTATCGACGTTAAAGGTTGCATTGGTTTTATAGGTTGGATTAAACAGTTCGATACGGTCGCGACGCGAATATCTAAGCAGAGAGCCGCTATAACCACGTCCAGACCTGTCACCCGCCAGATCAATGTCAAAACAATAGCGCCCAAGGCTCGTGCCGCCGGTACTGTAAAGCGTTAACGCCAGCCCAATTTGCGCCGGAAACTGCCTCAGCATCAGATCAACCTGCTTGGCGTCGGCGAGCTGATAGCCCCATAGTTGACTCGAATCCCAAAAACCAGTGACCACGCGAACATTAAATGGGCAGCGATAAAAATCAGCTTCGGCAAGCAACACGCATCGATCACGGGCGATGTACTTAACCGTAGCCTCGAAGGCTTCAAGGTAGCCCTTGGCCCAACGAATCGTTACCTGAAACACTAATCGCGTACTCCGTTGCGTGCTCACTTCAGCTTTGGGCGGCGACACCTCAACAGTAAAACTATTTTTGGGAAACTCACGCGCCAGACTGAGCAATAACGCATCTCCTGACCGACGCTCGTGCAGCAACGTTGAAATTTGGCCATAAATCTGCTGTGTTTGTGCACCCACGGTGCGCTGACTGGGGCCACCAGACAACAAGCGCTCGGCAAGTTTAGCGCTCGAAATCAGCGCATTGATCTCGACTCGATAGCGCCCTGACGCGAGCGTTTGCTCGCGCACCACTTCATGCGAAACGATAAAGCCACTGCTGTAGCTTAAGATTTCGTCACGCGCCAATTGATTGTTGACCACCTGCTGCTGTGAACTAATCACCACACCCGTCGCTTGCTGAACCGCATCACGAAACGCTTGATCAAGCGCTTGTGCTTTGGTCGAGGCCTCACCCGTTGCGCGCACAAAAATACCGGGCCCTTCGAGCTTGGCTTGCCGCTCTGTCGTGGCACAACCAGAGAGCAAGGCGCATAGCGCAAGGCAGAGCAATATGAGCCAGCCCACCCCCCCAGTTTGTGGGGCACCATAAGAGAATCGCAACACGATGACTCAGCCGTTTTTTATTTTGCCATGTCCATACGGATGCTATTCGCCACGCCGATGAACCGTCGTTCGCCCTTGACCTGCACGCGAACGGTTTTAAAGTCTGGCGAGGTATCTTGCGCGACGACCGCAACGCCTTTCAAAATTGCAGCACTGCTAGAAGTGATGCGCTCGCGCACAGTATTCGCAATGGTGAAAGAGTTGTCATCCGTGCGGGTATTTTGTGCTGTACCGTTTTTAATCTCTTTATCCACCTCGCCCATTTCATCGTCAGTCAGCGCAATCGGCTGTGCACTGCTTTCAGCTGTACCTTTTTCATTCGCTTTTTGTAATGTTCTGGACACTACCACCAAGCTGCGCGAAGAGTTGATATCGGTCGATAAGAACTCGGCAATGTTACGGCGTGCACGCAAAGTCGCGATGGTTACGGCTTGCTCTCGACCTTCAGCCGAATTGGTCGACACCGCTGCCATCGCAATCGCGCTGATTGATTCCCACTGACCTTTACTGTCAAAGGTGATGGTGACTTTACCGTTTTGTTTGGCAAAGTCTGCGGCCGCGAGTTGATTTGCCTGATTGGCATCACCCGAACCCTTGCTCGAACAACCGATGAGTAGCCCCAAGCCGGCACCCATGAACAGCAACGCTAGAAACCTTCTTTTTTTGTCTGATCTGAGTAACATAGGTCTTTCCCTGAAAGGCGGTGATGCCGCAATTGTATTGAAAATGACAACGAATGCCCAACGCATTGAATTAATCGAAACCATGCGCGCCGATTCGCAAGGTCAAATCCCACTGCTTGTCGGCCATTTGCAACGCCTGCAGGCGTCTGCACTGAGTCTCGGGTTTAGCTGGCCCGGCCATGACGCTGTTGAAAAAGCGATTCAAGAAGCGATATTACAAATCACGACCCTCACGGGTAGCACTCGGGTTCGTCTCTTAATGGCAAACGACGGCGAACTTCAAATCACGACTGCGCCATTACCGGCGCTGCAGGCGCGACCTTTGGTGGCGCTTGCTTCACTCACGCTTGACAGCCATGAGTTGCTACTTCAGCATAAAACGACACACCGCCCGTGGTACGACCCAACCACACAATGGCTGGCCGCGCATCACGATTTTTTTGATTTGATTTTTATGAACGAGCGCGCCGAGTTGTGCGAGGGAAGTCGTTCAAACATTTACGTCAAACAAGGCGATGACTGGGTGACGCCACCGTTAGCCTGCGGCTTACTAGGCGGCGTCATGCGAGAGCATTTATTAAACACGCATCAAGTACGAGAAGCCGTACTCACGCGTACTGACTTTGAGCAACCCACAGCCAGCCTGAGGCTATCAAACGGGCTGCGCGGTTGGTTTGACGTACAGCGTGCCGAGTCACTCCTTCCAGGGCGCGACCTTCCATAACTCGAGCAAGTCTTTTTCAGTCGAGACCAGTTCTTTTTCGTAAGCCTCCGGAGCCAGATAGCGCACCGGAGCAAACAGCAAGGCCGCTTGTTTTAAATACCCCGGATCGACAGCGGCTAGTGCAACGGCCTTCACAAGCTTTTCACGAACATCAGCGGGCAATCCTTTCGGTGCAGCGAGCCCACGCAGCGAAGCGCTTTCCATTTGAAACCCCTGCTCAGCAAAGGTTGGGGTATCCGGCGCCAAGTTTGTGCGCTTAAGGGACATCTGACCCAACATACGAATCGAGGCACCACCTTGCATGTATTGCAACGCTTCTCCGACGTTGATCGCCCCGACCACTAACTGCCCAGTGAGCAGGCCGGTACGCACTTCGGCTGACCCTTTATAAGGAACGTGAGTCATTTTCACGCCCGCAGCACGTTCAAAAAACAGCATTGCCAAATGATCGTCAGAACCGACGCCTGTCGAGCCCACGGTCACTTTACCGGGATTCGCTTTCGCGTAGGTCACGAGGTCTTTCAGGTCCTTGATGGGATTGGCGCTGTTCACTGTGAAGGCACCAGGATCATCTACCAAATTGCCGATCAGATCAAACCCCCTCCAGGTATAGTTGGCCTGACGCTCGATTGGAATCGAAATCAGATTGGGGGTATTCAAAAAACCGATGGTGTAACCATCAGGCGCCGCCTTTGCGAGTTCTGTAAAGCCGATCGCGCCACCCGCCCCCGCTTTATTCGTCACAACGATTCGCGCATCGTTACCCAGATTTTTTTCAATATAAGGCGCAATCAATCGAGCGATCAAGTCCGTACCACCGCCAGGCCCGTAGGCGACGATCATTGTGATGGGCCTTTCGGGATAGCCTGCAGCGCTTGCCGTTGCCGTCAATCCCAACAATAGCGCGCTGCTGATTAAACTTTGCCGAGCGACTGTCTTCAGAAAATTTTTCATCATTAAGATTCCGTCTGTTTAATTGCCACGTTTAACGTCTTTTGAGATGCCGCGTTGAATCGTTCTGTCTTGGCTAGCCAAATATTTTTTTGTAGCGTTCAACAAACACGGGCCAGACTTCTGGGTTGGCCATGCGAGGTGCGCGCTGTCCTTTCAACATACCTTCGATTTGCTCAGCCGCCATTGAGGCTGCATTACGACGCGCCTCGTGGGTGACACCGGCAATATGATAGGTTGCCGTCACGTTTGGCAAAGACAGCAAAGGGTTGTCTTGTGCAGGAGGTTCAACCGACCACACATCTAGCCCTGCGCCCGATAAATGACCATCACGTAACGCCTCGTATAAGGCTTTCTCATCATGAATGCCACCACGCGCTGTCGACATAAACACAGCACCTTTTTTCATGGCGCGATATTGTTCAGCGCCAAAATAGTTCAGCGTTTCTGGTGAGCGTGGGCAATGCACGGTGATGACATCCGCTTGCGTGAGCAACTCATTGAAGCTGACAGACTTGGCACCTCGTGCCTGAATCTCTTCATCCGATAAAAATGGGTCATGGCCAATGATGGTCATGCCAAACGCTTTGGCAAGCTGAGCGACGCGTCGACCAATATTGCCCATCCCAACGATACCGAGAGTCAAGCCGCGAATCTCGTTACCCATCAAGTCTTCACGAGTCGTGTAAGCGTTGGCACGCATGATCCGATCACAAGCCGTGATGCGATGCTTCACCGACAACAATAAACCCATCGCATGTTCGGCAACCGAGTCGGCATTACAACTCGATTGATTCACCACCAACACGCCGTTGCGCGTACAGGCTGCGAGATCGATCGGATCGTACCCCGCTCCAGACGCCGACGCGCACAATAAATTTGGGCTCTTTTTAAGCAAGTCTTCGTTGACCCACCACTGAGGTGGCACCTCGTCGCGCGCCGCACAGATGTGATAAACGTGGGCCTTGTTAAAGACTTCAAGCGTTTTCTTTTCGTCATCGGTATAACGGCAAACGGTCAGATCAATATCGGCTACCCCTTTCAGATGCTGATCAAACACGGGGTTCAGCCAAAAATCAAAACGTACGACTTGCTTTTTCATGTTGTCTCTCTCGGTTCTGCTTAGTTAAATTATTTCAATACGCCCTTGGCGCGCAAAGTCTGATCCACCCATGAGCGATCGAGCGTACCCTTAGCAATTTGTGCGAGGATATTTTTTTCTTTTTTCTCAACGGCTTCAACCAGTTTGGCCAACGCATCAGCACCCTCTGGGCGAATCGCAAAGAGGCCATCGTAATCGCCCACAATGATATCGCCAGGATGCACCACCATACCATCGATCGACACTGTCACGTTGATTTCGCCTGGGCCTTCTTTATAAGGGCCGCGGTGCGAAATCGACCGTGCAAAGACTGGAAACTTACTTTTGCTCAGGCTATCAACGTCGCGGATGGGGCCATCGATCACCATGCCGGCGAGCTTACGACTCGCTGCAAGTGTTGACATGATTTCACCAATGATGGCATTGCGCTGTGGGCCGCCCGCATCCACCACAATCACGTCACCTGGCGCTGCCATGTCAATCGCCTTGTGCACCATCAGGTTGTCGCCAGGCGCGGTTTTGACGGTAAAGGCTCGGCCCAAAATTTTTCCGCCTTTATGAAAGGGACGTAAATCAACAGTGCCATTTGTACGGCTCATCACATCACTGATATTAGCGACAGCAGATCGGAAGAGCA
>CALCPT010000226.1 GCA_937897265.1 uncultured Alcaligenaceae bacterium | reverse complement strand
CTTTCAAGAACTGCTGATCACTTGTACTGGATGTCTCGCTATACCGAGCGGGCAGAAAACTTAGCACGCATGCTCGACGTCAACTACCAGATGTCTCTGTTGCCTCAGTCTGTGCAGACCATCGAACGGGGCTGGGCAGCTTTACTCGAGATTTCAGAACTCACCTCCACCTTCACGGCACAGCAGTCCACTATCACACCTGAAGCCGTCATGCGCTTCATGGTAAGCGACACAAGCAACCCCTCGTCGATCATGCGCTGCTTGCAGGGTGCACGTGAAAATGCGCGCGCTGTGAGAGGCTCGATCACCACCGAACTGTGGGAGACCATCAATACAACGTGGCTTGATGCTCAGCGCTTGATGAGCGAGGGCATGCTCAAAAGCGCCCCAGCCGAATTTTTTGAATGGGTCAAGTTCAGATCGCATCTCATTCGCGGTGTGCATCTAGGCACCATGATGCGTGGCGAAGCCTACGACTTTATCCAGCTCGGCACATTTCTTGAGCGAGCCGATAATACCGCGCGTCTGTTAGATGTTAAATTTTTAGCCGCTAACGATGTTCACGACGACGATACTGATCCCGTCGATGAGTTTTATTATTGGACAGCAATCTTGCGCTCGGTGTCGGCCTTTGAAAACTATCGCAAAGTCTATCGTGACGTCATTACGCCCGAGCGTATCGCCGAGTTGATGATCTTAAGTCTAGGCATGCCGCGCTCGCTGGTGAATTGCCTGCACGAAGTTGTCGATACCTTATCGCGCGTCAGAAACAGTCAATCGTCCAACACACAGTCAGCGGCCTTGCGACTGTTATCCGAGCTGCGCGACCTGAGTATCGAAGAAATCTTTGAAACCGGTCTGCACAAATATCTGACTGAGTTTTTAACTCGTATCAATGCGGTTGGCAGTGGCATCAGCCAAGACTTTTTGGTGCCCTTACAGGTTGCTCCTAAAACCCAATCGGCTTAAAAGCTGCCCTCGGGGCTGGTCAGGCATCAAAACACCGGGGCGCAACGGCTAAGCACCACCCAAATTGACCGGTGGTGAATAAAATTATGCTGAGCCACCACTGATTTGACGTACAATTGCTGCACGGCACAACGTTCCAGTCCTCGTGCCTCGCTAAGCCCCGACTCTGTGGGCGCTCGCCTCCAAGGCGTTTTTACTCCCTGTTCGTCTGCCCCGATTGGAGCCCGCACCCTGTGCAGGCCGGCATGACGATGGAGCTGTTCTCTTGTCTACTACGATGACTTTTGCTGACCTCGGGTTGGCTGATCCCCTTATGCGTGCGATTGCCGATGCCGGCTACACCACGCCAACACCTATTCAAGCACAGGCGATTCCGCGCGTGCTTGCTGGCGGCGACTTATTAGCCGCAGCTCAAACCGGCACGGGCAAAACGGCTGGCTTCACGCTACCCATTTTGCACATGCTGCTTGCCAAACCCCTTGAAGTGCGTAAGGCCGGTCGCCCACGCGTGTTGATTTTGACCCCCACGCGCGAACTCACCGCGCAGGTCGAAGAATCAGTCAAAACCTATGGCTGCCACACAAAAATTTCGTCGATGGTGATTTTTGGCGGCGTCAATATCAATCCGCAAATTTCTGCCTTGCGCAAGCCCATTGATATTTTAGTGGCCACCCCCGGTCGCCTGTTAGATCACTGCCAACAGCGCACCGTTGACTTATCAGGTGTTGAAATTTTGGTGCTCGACGAAGCCGATCGCATGCTCGACATGGGTTTCATTCGCGACATCCGCAAGATCCTGGCGTTGATGCCACGTCAACGTCAAAACCTGCTGTTTTCGGCAACTTTTTCAGACGAAATCCGCGAATTATCAAAAAGTGTTTTATCAAACGCGACTGAAGTCTCGGTTGCCGCACGCAACACAACGGCCGAACGCGTTGAACAAACTGTGTATTTGGTTGATCAAGCGCACAAGCGCGATATCTTGAGCCACATCATCAGCGAAAGTGGTTGGCATCAAGTGTTGGTCTTTACCCGCACCAAGCACGGCGCTAACCGCCTGGCTGAAAAGCTTGTCAAAGACGGCTTATCCGCCTCGGCCATTCATGGCAACAAAAGCCAGGCTGCGCGCACCCGCGCCCTTGACGACTTTAAAAAGGGCAAGGTTGCCGTGTTAGTGGCGACCGATATTGCCGCCCGCGGTCTCGATATTGATCAACTGCCCCAGGTCGTGAACTTTGAGCTCCCCAATATCCCAGAAGATTACGTACATCGTATCGGTCGCACAGGGCGTGCTGGCGCGGCGGGCTCTGCGATCTCCTTAGTCGACTCAAGCGAGATTAAGTACCTGAAGGCAATCGAGCGCATTATCAAAAAGACGATTCCTCAATTGCCAGCGCCGACAGGCTGGACCGCCTCACCCCCTTCACCACACGGGGCCGACGACGAAGCCCGTGCCGAAGGCCGGCGCGATGGTCAGCGTCGTCCACAACAACGCTCAGCCCGCCCCGGCGGCTCGGGTGCCGGGGCACGCCCCGCGCGCTCAGGTCAGGGTCCAAGCAGCGCACCACGTCGTGATTCGCAGGGCGATAGCCGTTCGGCACCACGTCGTGACGCTCCAACCGCGGGTGCACGCGCACCCCACGGAGCCGGTGGCGCGGTCAGAACCGGCACTGGCATGGGTACTGGCGCACGCACAGGGTCACGTACCGGTGCGCCAAGCGGGTCAACCCCACGCAGCGCCAGCGGCGATCAGGCAAAGCGCCCACGTCGTCCGGCTCTCTTTAACAATTGACATCCTCCCCGCCCTTAGTAGATGACTGCCGCTTGCGCGGAAAGGACGGGGATTCCTACGGTGCTCAGGCAAAAGCTGCCTGAGTCACTTCGGTGGGTTCCTGCTTCACTGAGTGGTCTGACTGCACCGACTCTCCACGGGCTAACAAGCGGTATCCCCGCTCTAAAATATTTATCGCACCGACAAGATCGGCGTGCTCTTCAAAACCACAACCTACGCACTCAAACTTGGCCTGCGTCTTACGGTTGTCTTTCGACGTGTGGCCGCAACGCGGGCAAATCTGACTGGTGTATTGAGGCGGAACCGCTATGAGCTTACCGCCTTTCCATGCCATCTTGTATTCAAGCTGGCGACGGAATTCTGACCAGCCTTGGTCGAGGATTGCCTTGTTCAGACCGGACTTGGCCCGGACGTTTACCCCTGGCGCCTCGCTTGTGCCGGCTGCAGAGGCAGTCATATTGCGGACTTTCAGGTCTTCAACAACAACGAGCGCGTGGTTTTTGCTGATCGCAGCTGAAGCCTTGTGGAGAAAGTCCTTTCGAATGTTGGCGATACGGTAGTGCAGATTCTTGACTTTGGCCTGAGCCTTCTTCCAATTGTTACTGAATTTAACTTTGCGGCTTGTGCGACGCTGGTATCGGCGCAGACGAGCCTCATGCTTGCGAAAACTGTTGATCGCTTCGAGAGGGCGGCCGTTGCTCAGGGTGACGAACCGGGCAACGCCGACATCGATTCCAACCGCAGCGCCTTGTGCGACTGCATGCTCTACCGTGCGCTCAGTCTGGATCGATACAAACCATTTGCAATGACTGAGGCTAACAGTCACGTTACGAACTTCGCCTAAAACGTCGCGACTCTTGCGGTAGCGCATCCAGCCGAGTTTGGGCAGTTTGATGCGCCCGTTGGAGTTGTCTAGTGTGATTCCCTGCGGGAAGCGGAAGCGGTCATACTGACCTCGCTTCTTAAACTTGGGGAATGCTGCGCGTTTCTCGAAAAAATTCCTATAGGCACGCTCTAGGTCCTTTAGCGCCTGCTGGACGATTTGTGAGTGCGCTTCTTTGAGCCAGGGTGTTTCGGCGCTACTGCGCCATTCGGTCAGGTGCTTGCACAGCGAGGCGTAACCAAGATGCTTTTCGCCAACCTCGCGCCTTGCCTTCTGCAATGCAAGCGCCTTGTTGTAGACGAACCGACACGCCCCAGCGAACTGGCGCATCTTGCGCGCCTGTTCTCCATTTTGACATAGCTCGAATTTGTAGCCTTGAAGCCTCTTCATACTGTAATTATATACAGTCTATTTACTGATTCAAAATGCGAACAACTAGGACAGCAGCGCTGTCCTAGTTGTTCATCCCCGACCTAAAGGCCGAGACTTGCGCCAGCCTGTAAAATTCGCCATCATGAGTATTCAAACTGAAGTCGCGCGACGCCGAACGTTCGCCATTATTTCTCACCCTGATGCCGGTAAAACGACACTCACCGAAAAGCTACTGCTTTTTGCGGGTGCGATCCAAATCGCTGGAAGCGTCAAAGCACGCAAGGCTTCGCGCCACGCGTCCTCTGACAGATCGGAAGAGCACACGTCTGAACTCCAGTCACGC
>CALCPT010000225.1 GCA_937897265.1 uncultured Alcaligenaceae bacterium | reverse complement strand
TCTGTCAAGGTTCACATGCCCGGCGGCGGGGTCTTCGTCATCGATGCCAAGGTCTCGCTCAATGCCTTTATGGAATCGCTAGAGGCCGTCGACGATGCGGCGCGCGATGCGGCCCTGACCCGCCACGCCGCCAGCGTCCGCACCCATATGGGCCAGCTGTCGGCCAAGGCCTATTGGGACCAGTTCAAAACCTCGCCTGATTTTGTCGCCATGGTGTTGGTGCTGTTTGCTGCTTTGGGATACGGCGTTGTTGTTTTGCGGCGTAAACCCCTGGACACTTGGCTGCCACCCAGCACCCACGCACTCGGCTTTCTGCCGCCTGCGCACGCACCCCCAACTTTCAACATTTGATTTTTCGATGGCCCATGCCTACCACTGTGCATGGGGTTTCGGTGGTTTGATGTTTGGAGTTGACGATGTTCACTCGTTTTAATTTTTTGATTCGTAGCGTCTCCGTTTTGGCGCTGTCTAGTTTGGCTTGGGCTGCGTTTGCGCAAGGTCCTGTGTCTGGCCATGTTTCTGCAGCACCTTTGCTGCTCGCCCTCAACGCCAAACAACAAGCCAGCCTAGGCGTGCAAGTGGCGGCCGTCCAGGCGTCTACAGGCGGCCAGTTGTTAGCCAGTGCCACGGTGGTCATGCCGCCTGGCAAAGAATTCACGGTGTCAGCGCCGTATGCAGGGCAAGTGTCACGCTTGCTGGTGGGCGTGGGGGACTCGGTCAAAGCTGGGACCGCCTTGGCGCATTTCACCAGCCCCATGCTGGGTGATGCGCGTCGCTTGCTGAATGAAGCTTCGTTAGATTACAAAAACGCCTCTGCCGCTGCCCAGCGTGACCAAGCCATGTTTGATGAGGGCATCATCCCCGCCGTGCGTTTGCAACTCAGCCGATCTAAACAAGAGGCCGCACAGGCGCAGTTGCAGCAGCTGTCAGGCCAAACCGTCTCTTTTTTTAGCGCAATGGCCGTAGTACTGGGCACACACGTACAAAGCACGGTCGTACCAACCCATTGCGTGTTTCGCCACCTGTCCGACGCTGCAATCGCACGTTACATTGCCGTCGATCAACCCTTTGACACGGCGGGCAGCGCCAAAGCCGAGTGCCTTGGAATTGCGCTGATGCAAAGCATGCACAGTAGCGACCCCACCTCAATTATTGGGCTGCCACTCATTGAATTGACTAAAATGCTCGCCCAAGTTGGGCTCGATCCACTAGATGAACACATTCAATGACAACACCATCGCCTTCTTCCACGCGCGGTACCCTACATCTCATGCCCGTGGGCTTGGGGTTGGCTCCGATTGAACAGTGGCTACCCGAAGCTGCGCAAGCAAAAGCCGGGTTACTGAGTTGCTACATCGCAGAAAACGCCAAAACTGCCAGAGCATTTTTAAAGCTGGTAACGCTCGCCCGGCCTCTGCAAGACATCACCATTCACGAATTGAGCCCGCGCGTCGATGACGCGCAGTTGCAAAGTTGGCTGCAACCGCTACGCGCTGGCCTTGATATTGGACTCGTCTCTGAGGCGGGCTGCCCTGCCGTTGCTGACCCAGGTGCCCGCGCGGTCACCATCGCGCACAACTGGGGAGTCACGATCAAACCTTGGGTGGGGCCATCTTCGATATTATTAGGCTTGATGGCGAGCGGGCTTGACGGTCAACGATTTGTGTTTCACGGCTATGCACCAGTTGATGCCACCGATCGCAGCCGACAACTACAAGTTTGGGAGCAAACATCAGCCAAACAAAAGCAAACCCAATTACTGATCGAAACGCCTTACCGCAATCTGGCGATGTTCAATAGCTTGCTAGAACATCTCAAGGGAAACACCCGACTGTGTGTGGCCCGCTCACTCACCACCAAAGATGAATGGGTGCGCACACTCACAATCACGCAATGGAAATCCCAGTCCAAACCCGAACTCGACAAGCACCCCACTCTGTTTTTATTTCAAGCTGCCTGAAGCACTCCACTGCGCGGGTAAATGACTGTGACTGAGCCCCACTGACTAAAATATTCAACGACTGAGATTTTTAATGATTGAGTTTTTTTTACCCCAATATCAAATAGGCGCCCGACTCCCACCACAAAAGGCGCTCTGTACTTTCGTGCGAAATCAGGCTGTTGCGACAATCGCTTGCTGTCGATCGCTGTTAGTGGTTTTGCTATTGCTGGTGTTAGCAGGCTGTGCTTCGCAAAAAAGTGGCGGCCCCTACCAACTAGACGAGACACTCAAGGCTAACGGCAAAAATAGCCGCGTCGATATCATTGTGCTTCACTACACAGCCTCTACCAAGCCAAGCGCTTTGCTCACCCTCACCAATCGCGAAGTCAGCGCACATTACGTTGTGTCTGACGACAGTAAACCGGTTGTCTATAAGTTGGTTGACGAGAATCTAAGTGCCTGGCATGCCGGCGAAAGCAGCTGGTACGGTCGTACCTTCGTCAACCCGCGGTCAATCGGGATTGAAATCGTGCACCCCGGTTGGGCGCGTAATAGCACTGGCGATACCGGGCCGTTATTTCCGGCCGCGCAAATCGATGCGGTGATTGCACTCACGCGTGCGGTGGCACAGCGCCATGGTGTCGCCCCTGAGAATATCGTCGGGCATAGTGACGTTGCGCCGCTACGTAAGCAAGACCCAGGGCCCGCGTTTCCCTGGAAAAAGCTTGCGCAAGCCGGGGTTGGCCGTTGGTTTGATGAGGCTGCCGCCGCTAAATACCAAGCTGAATATGTGCGCAACGGCCCACCAGACGCCGGTTGGTTTCAAAAGCAGTTAAAGCGCGTGGGCTACAGCGTACCCGAGTCGAATTACTTTGACGCAAATACCTTGCACACAATCGCTGCGTTTCAGATGCATTACCGCCCTGAACTAGTCAACAGCAAACCCGATGCTCAAACCGCAGCCAGATTACGGGCTTTGCCGACCAACGGCTCAGGGCTTTAAAGCATCTTTCGCGTGGCGTTTTTGAAAACGCCACCAACGCCAGCCCAACAACAGCGCCGTCACGGCAGCGTAGATCGCGACCGTCGTGAAATCATTTTTACCAGCCTTGTGCCAGTAATAGTGCAACAAACCAAGCAGCGCAATCACATAAATCGATCGATGCAAGTGCTGCCAGCGCCGCCCGAGCCTGCGCATCCAACCGTGGGTCGACGTTATCGCTAGCAAAGACATCGTCAAGAAGCCTGCCATTCCCACCATGATGAACGGCCGCTTCC
>CALCPT010000224.1 GCA_937897265.1 uncultured Alcaligenaceae bacterium | reverse complement strand
ACCCGTGCCGGTTTGGCCGCTAGACTTTAAGCCCCAAACCCGCACAGAACCATCACTCATAATCGCAGACATGTAATTATTCGATAGCTGGTTACCCGAACACTCCATGCGATCCGTTGTCATTAAGGCCGTGGCAATGACTCCATTGCGCCCACCCATAAAGCGAAACTCCATTGAGTTTGCGCCATTGCTATGCAAGGCCGTGTCAGGCACGCCGCTGACTGCGACGTTGCCTGTCAGCACTTGACCCGCGCTGGTTGCCATTTGCTGACCAAGACCAAACGCCGATGGCAGCCCATTTTTAATGACATATGCGCCGCCATTGAGGTACACAACATCATTATCGGTGTAGGCAATGTATTGCGAATAAATGCCTTTCCAGCGATAGCCAAGCTTTGCAATATCAATATTCATATCGTGAGCGCCAGTTCATTGTTTTGAATTGAAAAACTTACGTTTTCAGAGATCACCCAACTAATAAAATTTGATGAGACGATTGAGCCAGAGTTTTCTTCGCTCAAGAGAATCTCGGTACCGTCTGCTGAAAGAGCAAATCCGTAGAACCTTGGGGTCGCTACAGAAGCTGCCAGGTCATAGCCTGTTTCAGCATCGTTTACTTTTAATATTTTTAGTCTTTGCCCAATTAGCGAAGACGGAATGTTTTGGGCGCTGACAGACGAGGCAGCTTGAGTTGCACTTTGAGCGGCCGCATTTTTACTTGCTAAAGCCTCTGCTGCACTTTGTGCAGATTGTGTTGCGCTTGTTGAGGCGCTCGTAGCACTTGCGTTAGCACTTGTCGCTTTAGTCGTCGCAAGAGTTGCACTTGCCGCGGCCGAGCTTGCACTGGTGCTTGCATTTGTGGCGCTTGTTGCAGCGGTCGTTTGGCTTAAGGCTGCAGCGGTCACGTTTGTGTTAACAAGAGCTGCCGTATCGTTGGTCTCCGACACGAAGGCATTTAACGCATAGACCAGAGTGAAGGCTTTACGGTTAAATTCTGAAGTGCTGTCGGTAGGAAGCGGTGCGGAGGGAAGTGCATTAATAGTCATCAGGTCAAGCCCTCGATTTCAAGTGAACAATCTGATCTCTCTGGATACGAGATCAGGATGTCAAAGTTTTTGTAGAACCCGAAAACTGTTGTTGATTCGTACTCGTCGGTTCCAATCCACAAGACGTTGGTCGCGCGAATGTCTGAGAGAAAGTTCTGCAGCTGGTCTGTTTCGTATTTCTCAAGAATCAGATCAAAATTCGCGCGCTTTGCAAAGGCTCTTTGCACAAGTACCGTATCGCCAAAGTCATTTTTTTCTTTCCGCGAATAATCCTGAATCCCAACACGCGCCCCGTACTGGATGCCAAGCCCGAAGGCACGTTGCTGGCCAAGCATCAGAATGCCGACGCCCAGCGATGTGCCGCCCGTGAGCGTGACGGTGATGACGCAATCTGTATAGGACGGAAGGTCCGTGCTGATAGACTGCGTGGGCGTGATTTTTGAACCATAGAACCACGTCCACCAGGACGCATAGGAAGGCACCGAGGACAGGTCTATCGTTTTTGAATAGACGACCCCACCGGCCAGAACGCTAGACATTGATATCGTCAGCGAGCTGGCATTGGTGATATTCAACGCGGCAATGGCGTTGACCACCTGACCTGGCGCAAGCGTGTAGCTCAGGCTCCCGGATTTCTTAGTCTGAGTACTGACCGAGGTATCAAAGCAAGCCCATTTATTTGTGGGGCTCACCTCAATCCACCAAAGCGGCTGAGCTGTAGGATCTTTGTTCAGGTTCGACGCCTGCAGCGATTGATAGATCTTGTGCGTGCTCAGAACAATCACGCGAGCGCCAAGCGCATAGGTGGTCGAGCCCGACCAAGCCGAGTAATCAGCCTCAGTCACTGTCGATGCAGTCAGCATCTCAAGATCGGAAGAGCGTCGTGTAGGGAAAGAGTGTCTTCGCCTGTGT
>CALCPT010000223.1 GCA_937897265.1 uncultured Alcaligenaceae bacterium | reverse complement strand
GATCTACACAGGCGAAGACACTCTTTCCCTACACGACGCTCTTCCGATCTATCGCAACCAACGGCCGCTTAGGTGCTAACAAAGCACGTCCCAGAGCCTCGAGTTCAGCTTGAAGCAGCGGGCCTGCACACGCGATAGGCGCAAACTGAGCGATGCCATGTGTGGTGGCCTCGGCACGATGCGCAGTGCCAAAGGCGTCGTTCACATAGACGTCGCATAACGCAGCCATTTTCTTAGCCAACGTAGGGTCGTTCTTTTTTTCGCCCTTATTGACTCGGCAGTTTTCCAGCAGCACCACTTGTCCTGCGGCAACCGTCACACCATCTACCCAGTTTTGCACCAAGGTAACAGGCATCCCCATTAATTCAGTCAGGCGCTTAGCAATTGGCGCAAGTGAATCTTCAGGATTTAGAGTGCCTTCGGTGGGGCGCCCCAAGTGCGACGTCACCATCACTGCGGCGCCAGCATCCAGCGCCAGGCGAATGCCGGGCACCGAGGCACGAATCCGGGTGTCTTCGGTAATGTTGCCCGCATCGTCAAACGGTACATTCAAGTCGGCACGAATAAATACGCGCTTGCCAGCGAGCTTGCCGGCCTGAGCCAGCCCAGAGAGAGTTTGAACAGTCGTCATAAGATCCAACACAAAGAAAACAAAAAAATATCAGTCGCGAAACGTGCAAAGCCTACTGGACAATGTGCATTTGTTTCAGACGACCCTTAAGCAAAGAGGCCCCGAAGGGCCTCTTATTCGTGCGTGGCGATTATTTTGCCGTCATCAACGCAATCGTGGTGTCGAGCATACGGTTGCTAAAGCCCCACTCGTTGTCATACCAAGACGACACCTTCACCAACGAACCTGACACTTTAGTGAGCGTGGCGTCAAAGTTGCT
Organism: uncultured Alcaligenaceae bacterium; assembly: GCA_937897265.1. Lineage (GTDB taxonomy): Bacteria > Pseudomonadota > Gammaproteobacteria > Burkholderiales > Burkholderiaceae_B > Zwartia. The sequence continues at coordinate 1,573 of CALCPT010000223.1, read as the reverse complement.
AGAGGCTGGGTTGTGATTGAAGTCAACCGAAACGAGTTGCTCGGTTTGGTAGGTCAAGATGCCTTTGAGTTTGCCTTCAGAGGCGGTCTTCAAGATCGCATTCACTTCGTCAACAGTGGTATCGCGCTTAGCGATAAACGACAAGTCAACCAACGACACGTTGATTGTGGGTACGCGAATCGCAAAACCATCAAGCTTGCCATTGAGCTCAGGCAATACCAAACCCACTGCAGCTGCAGCGCCGGTTTTAGTTGGGATCATGCTCATGGTGGCCGAGCGCGCACGACGCAAATCTTCGTGATAAACGTCGGTCAACACTTGATCGTTGGTGTACGAGTGGATCGTTGTCATCAGGCCAGTCACCACGCCCAACGCTTCGTGCAAAGGTTGCACCAAGGGAGCCAAGCAGTTGGTGGTGCAAGACGCATTCGAGATCACGGTATCTGAGCTTTTCAGAACACCATGATTGACGCCGTAAACAACGGTTGCGTCAACATCTTTACCACCAGGCGCTGAAATAATGACCTTTTTCGCGCCGCCTTTGATATGGGCCGAGGCTTTTTCTTTAGAGGTAAAGAAGCCGGTGCATTCGAGCACGACGTCAACTTTAAGCTCGCCCCAGGGCAATTCAGCTGGATTGCGATTGGCTAAGACGCGAATTTTGTCGCCATTGACCACCATGTAATCACCCTCAACACCGACCGTACCAGGAAACTTGCCGTGGGCGGTGTCGTATTGGGTAAGGTGGGCGTTGGTTTTAGGATCGCCTAAGTCGTTAATGGCGACGATTTGGATATCGTGCTTTTTGCCACCTTCGTAATGTGCACGCAAAATGTTACGGCCGATACGGCCATAGCCGTTAATAGCAACGCGAATCGTCATGATATGTCGAGCTCCTGATTATTTGAAATTTACAAAAGATTTTTAACCGCTTGCGCGACTTTGTCTGCCGTCAAGCCAAAATGTTTAAACAGCGCACCAGCAGGTGCAGACTCACCGTAAGTGTCAATGCCAATCACAGCACCTTCCAGGCCAACGTACTTATGCCACAAGCCTGTCACACCTGCCTCAACTGCAACGCGTGGCATACCTTTGGGCAACACCGAAGCCTTCCAAGCAGCGTCTTGCTGATCAAACACATCCGTGCTTGGCATCGACACCACACGCACTGCAATCCCCTCAGCGGCCAACAGTTTCTGAGCATCGATCGCAATCGCCACTTCTGAACCTGTCGCAATGATCGCAGCCTTTGCATTGGCCGCATCTTGCAATACATAACCACCACGCGCCACGTGTTTTAACGTTTCGGCGCTGCGCGCAACAAACGGTAAGTTCTGACGCGACAGCAATAACGCAGTGGGGCCACCCGCGTGCACGTTCATCCCGATGCTGCTTGGGCGACTCACCGCGGCCAACCAGGCCGCCGTCGTTTCGACTGTATCGCAGGGGCGCCATACCGATAAATTAGGAATCAAACGCAAACTGCTAGCGTGTTCAATTGACTGATGCGTTGGGCCATCTTCACCCAAACCAATGGAGTCGTGTGTGAACACATGCACCACGCGTTGCTTCA
>CALCPT010000222.1 GCA_937897265.1 uncultured Alcaligenaceae bacterium | reverse complement strand
CCGTACGGTTCAAAAATAAATATACATATTTGAACGCGCCACGCGCGTCCATGCATCATAAGGAAACAACATGGTAACGAAAAAACCCAAGGGTCTAGGCCGAGGCCTCGACGCACTGCTTGGCGCAGACACCAATAGTTTGGATCAAGTCGGACAACCCGTAACGCTAACAAGCGCACCCAATACGTTGCTGATTGGGCAACTTCAAGCAGGTAAATACCAGCCACGCACACGCATGGACGAGGGTGCGTTAGCTGAACTTGCAGACTCAATACGTGCGCAAGGGATCATGCAACCGATTTTGGTACGTCCTCTTGATGCTCTTAAAGGACAGTATGAAATTATCGCTGGAGAACGACGTTTTCGCGCAGCACAGTTAGCCGGCTTAACAGAGGTACCCGTGCTCGTCAAAGAGGTCGCAGACGAGAACGCTGCTGCGATGGCTCTGATTGAAAATATTCAACGCGAAGATTTAAATCCTCTTGAAGAAGCGCAGGGCGTTAAACGTTTAATCGAAGAGTTTGGTCTAACTCATGAGTTGGCCGCGACAGCGATCGGACGCTCGCGCTCGGCAACGAGTAACTTGTTGAGGTTGCTAAACCTCGCAGCCCCAGTACAAACAATGCTACTCGCCGGCGATATCGATATGGGTCACGCGCGAGCTTTGCTCGCGGTCGATGCGGCAATACAAATCCAGCTCGCCAATCAAATCATTGCAAAACGGCTCTCAGTGCGTGATGCCGAGGCGCTGGTGACACGCACCATCAAAGAGCCAACTAACAAAGCGACGGCCAAGCCTTCCAGTCAATCACGCGACGTTACGCGTCTTGAAGAAACGCTCTCTGATCAACTTGGCACGAAGGTGTCATTCAAAGTCGCTAGTAAAGGGCGAGGACAATTGATCATCGACTTTCATGGTTGGGATCATTGTTCGTCGCTGATCGAAAAACTAAATCTTAAAGAAGACATAGACGCTTGAAATACACGTACTGAGTTTAAGTGCATAGAGCGTCACAAACTGCCAACTATCCCCCAATCACTTTAGACTGCTGCAGGCTGAAACATGACAAAAGATCAAAATAAACTCGTCACACCAGCAACGTTAAAAGGCTGGCTACATGATAAGAAAGAAATTGCACTACTCGACGTCCGAGAGCATGGTCAATACGGCGAAGAACATCTTTTTTATGTTGTGTCTACGCCATACAGTAAGCTAGAGACAGAAGTACAAAGGCTCGTGCCCCGCAAAAGCGTGCGATTGGTTTTAGTTGGCGACGATGCAAATGAGTTAACAGCGCGCGCGGCGTATAGGCTCGAACAACTTGGCTACACAGACATCTATTTGTTAGATGGCGGCATTGAGCAATGGAAGCGCGCGGGATACCAAGTGTTTGCAGGAGTCAACCTGCCAAGCAAAGCCTTTGGCGAATTGGCAGAACACGCGTTTCATACCCCACGCATCACAGCCCAAGAGCTCAATGCCAAAATTGCTGCGAACGAAGACATTGTGATTCTCGACGGCAGGCCATATTCAGAGTATCGAAAAATGAGCATACCTACAGCGGCGTGTTGCCCAAATGGTGAATTACCTTTGCGGATTGATGACTTGGTAGTTCGTCCAGAAACAACGATTGTGATTAATTGCGCCGGGCGAACGCGCAGCATCATTGGAGCGCAAACACTTATCAATCTGGGCGTAAAAAATAAGATTCTTGCGCTCGAAAACGGTACGCAAGGCTGGTACCTTGCCGATCTCAAACTAGATCATGGTGCCACACGTAAGTACCCTGAAACAGTCAGCGAAAAAAACCTGACGGCGCAACAACAGCGAGCAAAAACACTTGCCGAAAAACATCAGGTCACGTTTGTAGATGGCGCAACAGTTGAACGTTGGTTACAGGACACGACACGCACAACCTTCCTTTGTGATGTGCGTTCACCAGAAGAATTTGCTCGTGGAACAATCCCAGGCGCACAACATACGCCTGGCGGCCAACTGGTACAAGCGACAGATCAGTTTGTAGGGGTGCGAGGCGCACGGCTTGTCGTTTTTGATCAAGAAAATGTACGAGCGCCCGCGATGGCATCTTGGCTTGCCATGATGGGTTGGGAGGTGGCGGTGTTAACCAATGCCTTTGCTCATCAGTGGAAAATCAATGCAACGCTACAACAAACTAAGCAGCAAACACATGCCACTGCCATCACGACAATTTCATCCGAGCAACTAAAAAATGTAGACTCGAATAAAACACGTTGTATCGATGTGCGAGCAAGTACAAAATATCGCGAGGCACATCTCAAGGGTTTTGTTTGGTCGATCCGTCCACGCCTCAAGCAATTGCCCTCGCTCAACGGAGCTCACGCAGTTGTTGTGGCAGATGATTTGGCTATTGCGCAACTCGCTGCGCAAGAGTTGTCAGAAGCAGGAGTCACGCAAATACAACTTAATATTGATACCGTGCAACAGTGGCGAACTACTGGCCTTGAACTCATCTCATCGCCAGAGTCTCCAACAGACCAAGACAGTATCGACTATTTGTTTTTTGTACACGATCGGCACGATGGAAATCGCGCAGCTGCAATGCGCTACCTTGAATGGGAAATCAACTTGCTAAATCAAATTGACGAGCAAGAAAAACAAAGCTATCGCTTGCCCCACTGAACGTAACAAACCCCGAGGTCTTTTATGCGTGGCATATCTTCTATTGGTTGGCTTTCGAAACACTGGCTCTTCGGCGTGCTCACGTCTTTTTCACTCAGCACTGCGTTAGCACAGCAGCTCACCCCACTGCCTGATTTTCCCAAGCAGGCGTTCACGATCATTTCTCCGTTTCCGCCCGGAGGTGGCAACGATAGCTTGGCACGCTTACTCGCGTCCGAGTTGGCGCCAATTGTTGGACAACCCGTTGTTGTCGAGAATAAAGCGGGTGCTGGGGGTAACCTGGGTACTGCCTATGCCGCACGCGCCAAACCCGACGGATACACCTTGTTAATGTCGCAGACCAGCATCATTGCGGTGAATCCGGTGATGTATCAAAACGCAGGCTTTGTACCAGAGCTAGATTTTGAACCGATTTCGCAACTGACAAACGCCTCGGTTGTCTTTGTGGTTCGCGAACAAAGTCAATACAAAACATTGAGTCAATACATCGCTGACGCAAAAGTTCGGCCACAAGCCGTCAACTTTGCAACTCCCGGTAATGGCACGCTTTCGCATCTCACCACTGAACGGCTCGCCAAGCAGGCTGACGTTAAAGTGACACACATCCCTTACCGGGGTGCTGGGCCTGCAACGACCGATTTGCTCGGTGGCCAAGTTGATATGTTGGTGACCTCACCCTCATCGATTGAAAGTCTCGTGTCGGCTGGTAAGTTACGAGTCCTCGCAGCCACCAACGCAGACTTAATTGGCGTGTTTGCAGGTACGCCGACATTAGAAAGCCTAGGTATCAGGGGCATGCAGGTGGCCGACTGGTATGGGTTGTTTGTGCAAAAAGCCACACCGCCAGAGCGGGTTGAGTACTTGTTGAAAGCCGTTCAACAAGCGATGAATACAAAAACCGCGGTCGCAAAGGTCAATCAGGGCGGCGCTCAAGTCGTCGCGAGCGACCGTAAAGACTTTAGTCAAAAAGTGGCTAAAGAGATCGCAGAATGGGCGGCCGTGGTCAAGGCTGCTGGCGTCAAAGCTGAATAATCTGGTCAAAAGCAAAGAATCTCAGCCATATCACGCCTTTAACGCAGATTTGTAATAACGTACTGAACTTGACAATGCGTAAAAACTCCCCCATAATCGTTGGTTCTCTTGTGGAGAGGTGCCCGAGTGGTTAAAGGGGGCAGACTGTAAATCTGTTGGCCTTGCGCCTACGTTGGTTCGAATCCAACCTTCTCCACCAAGACTCCAGCGTGTATGGGGATTAAACAGCTCGAATCGGGCGGGTGTAGCTCAATGGTAGAGCAGAAGCCTTCCAAGCTTACGACGAGGGTTCGATTCCCTTCACCCGCTCCAGCGGTTTATTTAAGTTTGTAGTACGCAGTACAGCAGTAGCCGGTACAGATAGTCTTCGTGGAGTGCAAGCTCGGCGAATGCGCCCATGTGGCTCAGTGGTAGAGCACTCCCTTGGTAAGGGAGAGGTCACGCGTTCGATCCGCGTCATGGGCACCAGTAAAGATTAAGCAGTCGACGGTAGTAAGATCGGAAGAGCACACGTCTGAACTCCAGTCACGCCAATGTATCTCGTATG
>CALCPT010000221.1 GCA_937897265.1 uncultured Alcaligenaceae bacterium | reverse complement strand
GAGCGGTTTCAACGCGCTCTTCCTGAGCAATCGCTTCAGTTAACAACGCATTGCGTGCACGGGTTCGCAACTCAGTAATCGTATCCTCGTCAAAGGCTTCAATTTCGAGCAACTCCTGCATGGGCACATAAGCGATTTCTTCGAGACCAGTAAAGCCCTCGTCAATCAGAATATCAGCGACTTCTTCATCAACATCCAGACGGCTCATGAACGTCGAGCGCAGTTGAGCGCGCTCTTGCTCTTGCCGATTTTGACTTTCTTCAGGAGTCATGATGTTGATCTGCCAGCCCGTTAACTCAGAGGCGAGGCGAACGTTTTGCCCTTTCGAGCCAATCGCTTTCGGAAGGTTCTCTTCATCAACAACAACATCCATGGCATGACGATCTTCGTCAACCACGATCGACTCGACATTGGCCGGCGCCAAGGCACCGATCACGAACTCTGCCGGATCTTCAGACCACAACACAATATCAACTTGCTCACCACCGAGTTCGTTACGTACGGCCGTCACGCGCGAACCGCGCATGCCAACGCAAGTACCGATGGGATCAATACGCTTGTCGTATGCCACCACCGCAATCTTGGCGCGAACGCCTGGATCACGCGCAGCACCTTTAATTTCGAGCAAACCTTGTTCGATTTCAGGGACTTCGTTTTCGAAAAGCTGTCGGATAAAGTCTGGCGCACTGCGCGACAAAATCACTTGCTGACCGCGTGCAGTACGATCAACTTTCAACACCCAGGCTCGAACCCGATCGCCCACTCGTAGGTTTTCTTTCGGGATCATTTCGCTGCGTGGCAGTCGAGCTTCAATTTTGCCGGTTTCGACGATCAGATCGCCTTTGTCCATGCGTTTGATCGAACCTGAAATAATCGTTTCACCGCGGTCGAGGAAATCATCCAGGATTTGCTCGCGCTCTGCATCACGAATACGCTGCAAAATGGCCTGCTTTGCAGCCTGCGCACCGATTCGCCCAAACTCAAGCGGTTCAAGCGCTTCTTCGATGTATTCGCCAACCTCGATATCAGCCACGACTTCTTGAGCATCAGACAGCATTTCTTGCTGATCGGGTTCTTGAAGACCAGCGTCATCCGGCACGACGAGCCAACGCCGATACCCTTCGTGATCGCCCGAAGTACGATCTACAGATACGCGGATATCAGCGTCTTCTTTGAAGCGCTTTTTCATGGCAGAAGCCAGCGCACCCTCGAGAGCGTCAAACACCACATCACGTGGCACGTTTTTTTCACGTGCCAATGCATCTACCAACAGAAGAATTTCGCGACTCATCGCTTTTTGCCCTTGAAATCCAGAACTGGTTCTAACTTGGCACGCTCAACATCAGAAAACATGAACGTGACACGTCGAACTTCGCCCTTTTTTGCCTCAAACTCGATACCGAAGTGTTTGACCACCCCAACGGAACCTACTGCCTCAGTCGCGGCTTCAACCGCAACTAACACACCCAAAAAAACCTTTTGCCCATCAACAGCCTGCCTGAGCTTGACCTCGACGCGTTCGCCGAGAAAACGATCAAAATCCGCTTCTGTCTTGAGCGGCCTGTCTACGCCTGGAGAACCGACCTCAAGCCTGCGATAGTCGATATTCTCGACCTCGTATACCCGCGAGAGCTGACGCGATACCTGCTCACAGTCTTCAACACGCACACCCTCAGGTCGATCGATCGTGACGCGCAACAAACCAAGCGCAGCCCGTTCGACATCGACAAGTTCGATATCCATTGAGGCCAGAGACTGCTGCGTAAGAGTAAAGAGATCAGCCATACATTCAAAAAAAATGGGCTGCAAAACAGCCCATTAACAACATTTGCCCTGCATTTTGCGACAGCCTGCTTGCGGACGTTGACCGGTTCACACAGCAACTAAGACGCGCTGCAAATAAAACCAAACACCGGCTACCACCACAGCATTAGCAGAACACCGCCAAGCGCAAAACCACGTATATTAGCCCTGCATTCTAGCATGAATTCAGCAAAAATGTCTTGCTATACCAACGATTTACGCAAGAATGAGGGTTCAGCAGCCACCAAACGGTAGCCTAGCGGTCGCCGCGCGAAGGCTTTGTAAAGCCCAAACGTGACTCATGCGCGGCAGCCCCTTTGGGCTGCCAGTCATCCCCCCGAGGTGCAGAACGCGGCTTGCCTGAACTGTTGGGATTCCCGTTTCCGCCACCACCTTGAGGGCGCCCACCGCCCGGTTTACCGGGACCGCGACCACGCGACGGACCACCGGCGCGCCCTCCCGGTGCACCCTGACCGCCGCCCGAACCGCCAGGCGTGCGTGCGCGACGCGGGCCACCTTCTGGTCGCACACCTGGCTGTCCGTTCGTTTCAAAGAATTGACCCGCGACTGGACCTCTGGGTGGCCTTGAATCGGACCGCCCCTCTTGGCGCGCGCCCCCCTCAAGCCCAGCCTCTGGACGAGCGGGACGAGGCCCACGTCCGGCCCCTTTTCCAAAAGCACCTTTCGGACCACCCGTTCGAGCAGCACCATTCGGCCCTCGTCCGCCGCCAGCACCAGGCTTGCCACGCCCGCCTCGACCAGCGCCTTGCCCACCTGGATGGCCGTTCGCAAAACCTCCACCTACCGTCAGTACCGTTGGTGCTAACTCAGTTGGGTGAGAAAACGCCGCGGGCTTACCGCTTCGGCCTCCCTGAATATTGCCGCGCCGTCCAACTCTGGCGCCATGGGTACCATTTTGATCGAGCGTGCCAAAACCCGGCGGCAAAGCACTGTCATGCGAAACCGGTTGGCGCGGCGCGCGCGAGCGACCGTCACCTGATTCATCGTCGTCTCGCAACAAGCCCACCTGAATCATCAACGCCGACACAATCTTTGGATCGAGCTCTTCCCAGCGACCGCGCCGCAACGTTGTTGGTAAAACAATGTCACCAAAACGTGTACGAATCAATCGGCTCACCGTTAAGCCAATTGATTCGAACATGCGGCGAACTTCGCGATTACGACCCTCGTTGAGCGTCACACGGTACCAGCGATTACTACCCTCACCACCGATAAACTCAACCATACCAAAACTTGCTGGACCGTCTTCCAGGGTCACACCATCAAGCAGCGCCTGCCTCTGTTCAGGGCCAAGCTCGCCAAGCACGCGAACGGCATACTCACGCTCGTTGCCGTAACGCGGATGCAATAAACGATTACTCAGGTCACCCGAGGTTGTGAGAATCAACAGGCCTTCGGTGTTGAGATCTAGGCGCCCAATCGATAACCATTTGCCCACTTTCATTTTGGGTAGGCGCGAAAAAACATTGGCGCGTCCACCTGGATCGTCGTGACTCACAATTTCGCCGGCTGGCTTGTGATACAAAATCACGCGCGGCGGCTTGCGTGTGTTGCTGCGCGTGACGGGCTTGCCGTTTACGCGTACTAAATCATTTGCGCCGACGCGCTGACCAATGTGCGCGGGCTCGCCGTTGACTGACACACGTCCAGCGATAATTAACTCTTCCATTTCGCGGCGCGAACCGACCCCCGCATCCGCTAGCACTTTGTGCAGCTTAGGCATCAAGAGATCGCTATTTAGATACTTATTCAAGCGCTGTTCGATACGCTCGGTTCCCGTCAAATACGAAAGCGCTTGATCACCTTCTTTCTCAAACTCGATCGGGTCGCCGATTTCAACAACGTCGCGCGGATCAATCTCCTCTGGGGTCACATTCGGTTCAAAGGCTTTGCTGCGCGGGGCACGTTCAGGCGCACCAGCCTCTGACTCCGCGTCACCGTTAGCGGCTTCGGTACGACGACGACGAAACGGGGTGCGCAATTTGCGACCGCGAGGTTTAGCACTCGCCTCGCCCTGCCCCACTTGCGCTGCTTCGTCAGCAGACTGCGTGGACTGCTCGGCCGCAGCGCTAGCAGTGGCCTCGATTGGCGCGTGCACGGGTTGTTCAGGATTGGTGTTCGTCACTTGGACTCCGGAGAAAAAGTAGAGGTTTGTGTAGGCTGATCGCCTGACGCATTTAAATCAGAATTCAAAATCGGCTCGGCGGCATGTTCTTCAGGTACTGCGCGCTCTTCAGACGCAGCGTGTTCCTCAGGTACCGCCCGTTCTACAGCTGTCACCAGTTCTTCAGATACATCTTGTTCTTCAAATGCAACTTGTTCTTCAGATACAACTTGTTCTTCAGATACAGCTTGTTTCTCAGATACAACTTGTTCCTCAGATACAACTTGTTCCTCAGATACAACTTGTTCC
>CALCPT010000220.1 GCA_937897265.1 uncultured Alcaligenaceae bacterium | reverse complement strand
TCAATGCCAGTCATTCTAGTGGCACTTGCTACCATAGCCTTAGTGGGCGGTTCACTTTGGGTCGTCATCATGGTTCTGGGCCTGCTGAAGTGGGATCGCTTTGCCGTAGTGATGCGCAGCGCCACTCAACAAGTTCGCGCCATGGAATACGTCGCTGCAGCGCAATCAGCAGGCGCCTCTACGCTGCGCATTCTGCTCACTGAAGTGTTGCCTAACGTTTTGCCTCACCTGATTGTGATTGCCACCCTTGAGGCCGCTAGTGCCATCTTGCTTGAAGCAGCATTGTCCTTTTTAGGCCTAGGTGTCCAACCGCCCTTGCCATCATGGGGCTTAATGATTTCTGAAGCCAAGTCCTACATGTTCTTTTCATTTTGGCTAATCGCCATCCCTGGCACTGCGCTTGCAGTGTTGATCTTTGCGATCAATCTTGCCGGCGATGGATTGCATCAATGGCTAACGCCACAAGAGCGGGGCTAGCCAATGACCAGCCAACCCAACACTGATACACAATTGACACCCCCACCTGCACTCAAGGAGCGCTCGGACGCTTCGACGACCACAGCCAAGAACGTTCTTGATATCGCCGGCCTGACCGTGGATATTGCCACGCCACGCGGCACCTTGCATGTTGTGCGTGATGTGTCGCTGCACGTCAAGCGCGGCGAAACCTTGTGTATCGTCGGCGAATCAGGTTGCGGCAAATCGATGACTTCATTGGCGATTATGGGTTTGTTGCCAAAGTCTGCCAAGCGCCGCTGCACGAGCTTTGAGTTTTTAGGCGAAGACATCAGCCAGGCCAGCAAAAGCCATCTCAACGATTTGCGCGGTCATAAGATGGCGATGATCTTTCAAGAGCCGATGACAGCGCTCAACCCGGCTTACACGATTGGCGAGCAACTCACTGAGCACTACCGCCATCACCTCAAAGCCTCTGAAGCCGACGCACGTGCACGCGCGGTGAGCCTGCTTGAAAAAGTTGGCATCGCCTCTGCCGCGCAACGACTGGGACAATATCCTCATCAGCTATCGGGTGGCTTACGTCAACGGGTCATGATCGCCATGTCGTTGATGTGCGACCCTGAACTGTTGATTGCCGATGAACCCAGTACAGCGCTGGATGTCACCATTCAGGCGCAAATTCTGCGCTTGCTGGCTGATCTACAAAAAGAGCTCGGCATTGCCATGGTCTTGATCACGCACGATTTAGGGGTTGTCGCGCGTATCGCAGACCGCGTTGCCGTCATGTATGCGGGGCAAGTCGTTGAGCAAGGCTCGGCCGCTGAAATTTTTTCCGCACCCCAGCATCCCTATACCCGCGGGTTGATTAGTTGCATCCCGATCCCAGGGCGCACAGTCCCTGGCGGCAAACTCGGCACCATCCCGGGGGTAGTGCCCTCTTTGCTGGGCGAAATGGCGGGCTGCGCTTTCCAAGACCGCTGTGCCTCGGTACAGGCTTTGTGTGCGGGCAGCATCCCTGTTCATCAGACCTCAAAAGGGCATCAATGGCGCTGTGTGCTCGAGCCCAGCAAGGAACAACCAACATGAGCGCGCTGATCCAAACACACGATTTGCAACGCAGTTTCAAAGTGCGTGCAGGCTTGTTCAAACCCAATCAAACCCTGCACGCCGTGAACGGGATTAACCTGACAGTGAACCGAGGCGATGTCTTAGGAATTGTGGGTGAGTCGGGATGCGGTAAATCAACACTCGCTCGTATGCTGCTGGGCTTAACCCCACCTAGCCAGGGTAGTGTCTCGTTTGACGGACAAGACCTAAGTAAGATCGATCGACGCGAGCTGGCGAAACGTGTTCAGCCGATTTTTCAGGATCCGTATTCGTCTTTGAATCCAAGGCGCAGCATTGCTTCGATTGTGGCGTTTCCATTAGATGTTGCAGGCCTCGGTAGCAAAGCCGAACGTCGTAACAAGGCGCTTGAGATGCTTGAACGTGTGGGCCTACCGGCGCGCTACGCCGACAACACGCCTGGGCAATTATCTGGTGGGCAACGGCAACGAGTTGCGATCGCGCGCGCCTTAGTGATGCACCCCGAGATCGTAGTGTGCGATGAGCCCACCTCGGCCTTAGATGTTTCAGTGCAAGCGCAGATCTTGAATCTGTTGCTCGACTTACGCAAAGAATTTAACCTGACCTACGTGTTTATCAGCCACAACTTAGCTGTGGTTGAGCATATCGCCACGCAAGTGGCGGTCATGTATCTAGGTCGCGTGGTTGAGCTTGCCCCCACAGCAGAACTTTTTAAACATCCTCGCCACCCTTATACGCAAGCTTTACTCGCGTCTGTGCTTACGCCAGAGCCAGGCTTGGGCCTACCCGACCTCGGTCTTGGGCTCTCGTTTCCTGATCCTTTACACCCCCCGTCGGGTTGCACGTTTCACCCACGTTGCCCACAGGCCAGTGCCGAGTGTTCGTCCAAGCGCCCTGAGTTGGCACAAAATGGGGTCAGTGAAGTGGCTTGTCATTTGTATCCAAGATAACCCTTTGAGTACATATGGCCGACTTGAATACTGATAGCGTTACCCAAACCACCACCACGAGTTGGCTAAGCCGTATTGGCTCAAGCTTGGTGGGTGTACTCATTGGCATCATCTTATTGCCCATTGCGATTGTGCTGCTCTCCTGGAACGAGGGTCGCGCGGTGACCGCTGCAGCGGGATTGAAACGGGGCTTGAGTTCAATAATCGAAATCAATGCCGAATCTCTGAATCCGCAGAACAACGGTAAATTGGTTTATCTCGCGGGCACCGTGACAGGTGTCACACCTGCTAAAGACAATTGGAGCGGGCTCTCAGCTGCGGGTCTATTGCGCTTGCAGCGCAAAGTTGAGATGTACCAATGGCTTGAACGAGAGTCTGAAACAAAGGTCAACAACGTTGGTGGTTCGCAAACGACACAAAAGACCTACACGTACGTGTTAGATTGGTCTGAAACCCTGCATAACTCAGCACAGTTCAAAATCCCCGCGGGCCATCAAAATCCACCTATGCCTTTGAGGTCGCAAGCCTTTGAAGCCAGCCCGGTCAAGATCGGTGTGTTCACCCTAGACAAAAACCTGTTGCAAGACTTGAATAATTTTGAGGCTATTCAAGCACTGAAAAACCCACCAGCTGGATATGTGATTCAGGGCAATTCGTTTTACAAGGGCGCCAATCCAGACCAGCCCGCGGTGGGCGATATGCGTGTGACCTACAGCGCAATTCAAGCACAAACCTATTCAATGGCTGCGCAACAAACTAACGGCGCGCTCACGACTTATCATGATGCAAAAAATGACTACAAGATTGCACTGATTGAGCCTGGTGTAGTCAGCGCGCAAAAACTGTTCGCCGATCAAGCCTCGTCTGAAAAGCTCATGACCTGGGCCTGTCGCATCGCTGGCTTTCTATTATTGTTGTTTGGTCTCAGTCTTATTATGGGGCCACTCTCCATGCTAGTTGCCTTTTTGCCCTTCTTACAGAGTCTAGTCGGCGCAGGCACCTTCTTTGTTGCGCTCGGCTTGGCAATACCCATCACGCTAGTCACCATCGCAATCGCCTGGATTGCGAGCCGACCATTGATCGGCGGGGGCATCTTGCTTGTAGCTATTGCAGCAACGTGGCTGATTCGTAGCTTAGCCGTCAAGAAAAAAGTAACGGCGGCCGCTTAGTGTCACCCAGAACGCGTGTTGGTGAGCGAAGCGCACATTGATTCGCCGAATAGGGAGACTTGAGGGCAATACTCGATGAGCAACACAACGCCTATTCGTTAGCGCAGCGTGTATTCAAACGCCCAGAAGTACTGCCAAGTCGTGTACGTTGCATTCTCACCAAAAGGCGCGACTACCTCACAGAGGTCAAACTCATTGGGATAATTTTTAAGCACACGATGGCTTGAGCCATCGGCCAGCCTTCGGATCTGATAGGTGTTGCCTTCTGAATCGGGCTCGGTGAGCGGCGTACTGTTTCCTTCAACATATAAATTATCGAGCATCACCACGCGCGCACCAGGCTTCAGTGCTTTATTCAAGCCCAACAAAAACTCTTGTTGACGCGCAAGCGGCACGTGCGAAAACCAAAAGCCTGCAAAGGCAGCATCGTAAGGCTCGGGCGTGACAGGCAACGCATAAGCATCGCCGACCAGCCATTGAGCACGAGCATTATTTGGCCTGCTCTGTGCGATTTGTAATGTTTCAGCTGAAGCATCTAAGCCCAACACGCTAGCGGCAACTGGTGCAATGAATTGAGTCCAGTAACCAGTCCCTGCCGCAATCTCAAGCACCCGAGCACCTTCGAATCTTGAAGGCAACCAATGCTCGATCAACCGTAAATCAGTTTGCCGCTCGGGCTTGGCATAAATTTGATCGTATTCTTTTGCACGTGCGGCGTAATACTCTTTCATGTAGCGTTTACCTCAAATCACGTATCTAACAGAATGCAACACACTGATGACAAGGTCATGACGCCACAATTATTAGTGCTGCAAAATCTTCGATAAAAATTGCTTCGCACGCTCGCTTTTTGCTTCGGTGAAAAAAGCCTCTTTGGCGGCATCTTCAACGATCTCACCCTCGTCCATAAAGATGACACGATGCGCCACTTTTCGAGCAAAGCCCATTTCGTGGGTCACTACCATCATGGTCATGCCCTCTTTGGCTAAGGTGACCATCACATCCAACACTTCGCCGACCATTTCAGGGTCGAGCGCCGAGGTAGGCTCATCAAACAACATCACGACGGGATCCATACTGAGCGCGCGTGCGATCGCCACGCGTTGCTGCTGCCCACCAGACAACTGACCCGGATGCTTATCTTTATGTGCGGTTAGGCCGACTCGATCAAGCATCTTCAAACCACGTTCTAAGGCCTCAGCGGGGCTGCGACCCAACACTTTGATTTGCGCCAAGGTCAGATTTTCAGTCACGCTCAGGTGAGGAAACAACTCGAAATGCTGAAACACCATGCCCACCTGGCTGCGCAGTTTAGGCAGATCGGTTTTAGGATCGTGTAAGGCAACACCATTAATCGTGAGCTTGCCCTGCTGAAACGGCTCAAGCGCGTTGACGCATTTGATCAGGGTCGATTTACCTGAACCCGAGGGCCCACAAACCACTACGACCTCACCGCGATTGACCTGTGTGGTGCAGTGCTTTAAAACATTAAAGCTGCCGTACCATTTTGAGACATCTTCAATCGCAATCATTTGTTCTGACATAAAGGTTCCTAGTACTAATGTTCGGGTCACAGCCGCCCTGCCACCCCCATCATTGTGACACGGATCAAAGACTTTAAACACTTTGATTTCATTAGCTATTCTCGAATTAGAGCTTATCGGCCTCGGCTTACTGCACCCGACAATCACGACCGCGCTTGAGCCGACCGCTCGCGGCTCTAAAGCACACTCAGAGCCTCCCTCATACCCACCGCTTCACGGCCGCTCATCTTGACCTACAGTTAAAAAGACCGCCGAAAGTTCAATCACTCGTCAAGTCCTGAACCTCTTGCGCCAGACGCCTCTGGTTTGCACCTATAATTTTGCTTTGTGGTCTCTGTCGCTTACCTTGAGCGATTAACCTGACCTGCCTCTTCCTGAAAAGCGCCGCCCTTTCAAGCTAGTTTCGCGTGTTTAAGACCGAGAATAATGAAAACGATCGATTCGATTAAAAGTGCCTTTAAGCAAGGCCAACGTGCAGAGGCAATTCAAGCCTGTGCTCAACTTTGCGCGGCCGAACCCAGCAACCTTGAACCCAAACGGCTATTGGCCTTGATGTACGTGGTTCTTGGTAACTTTGCTGAGGCAAAAACAGGTTATCAAGCCGTCCTTGCTTTACGCCCAAACGACAGCGATGCCCTCTTTAATCTGGCCGTTTGCGAAAGAGAATTGCAGCACCTTGAGGCCGCTGTCGAGGTCTACACAACTTATACCAAGGCTCATCCCAACGAGATTGAAGGTTGGGTCAATCTGGCAGAATGCCATCAACAACTCGGTCAACACCCACAAGCAATCGCCGCAGCTGAGCGGGCCATTAAGATCACACCAACCTTGTTTAGACCTTGGCTGATTAAGGCCGATGCCTTGAAGGCAGCGGGCGATCACGCTGGCGCAATCAAGCAATATAAAAATGCCAACCAGTGTGAGCCCAATGCAGCGTCGTACCTTGGAATGGGCTTGGCGCAGCAAGCGCTTAAGCAACTACACGAAGCGCTCGATTCACTGACGCGCGCTCTGGGCCTTGTCCCAAAGCTAATACCCGCCTTGATTGCCCGCGCCGAGATCTTAGATGCCATGGGCCGCTCGCAAGAGGCGTTAAACGACTATCTTGCCGCCTTAGCCATCAAGCCCGATCACGAGCAAGGCCTAAAAAACGCCTCTGGCTTACTGGTTGCGCTTAATCGCGGCACGGAGGCTCTTGAACTGTTTAACAAGGCACTTGAAGTTTCGCCAAACCTGCTGGTCGCCAAGCTCGGTTCGGCCTGGGCAACCAGCAAGATGGTCCCTCTTTGGCACGTGCCCATGATGAACGAGTCGCACCGCAATGATGCCTACTTTGAAGGCATCAAGACAGCGGTACAACCAGGCAAACTCATTTTAGAGATTGGTGCAGGTTCGGGCTTACTGTCGATGATGGCTGCCAAACTTGGGGCGACTCAAGTGGTTGCCTGCGAGGCCGAACCCTTAGTCGCAAAAACCGCTACCGAAATTGTTAAGACCAACGGCTTTGCTGACACCGTTACCATTCTTTCTAAAATCTCATACGACGTTGCCGTAGGCAAAGACTTGCCAGAAAAGGCCGACGTACTGATCCACGAAATTTTTGATAGCGCCATCATTGGCGAACATGTACTGCCTGCCATTGAAGACGCAAAAAAGCGCCTGCTCAAATCCGACGCCTTAATTGTGCCGCACGCGGCCAGCATCATGATTGCCTTAATGGGTGGCGAAGCCGCTGGCAAATACCTACGAGTTGAAAGTAGCCATGGCTTTGACCTGTCGCACTTCAATTCGATTGCCTCGAAAAAAATCCCGTTCTATCGCGAAGATATTGCGTTAACGCCAATGAGCGCGCCAGTCGATGCGTTTCGTTTTGACTTTATGAATCAGGATTCATATCCTGTCGAAGACAAAATTTTAGAACTCACAGCCACAGCTGAAGGCCCTTGTTATGGCGTTGTGCAATGGATTCGCATCGAGCTTGATTCAACTACCACCTGGGAAAACCCCCCAACCGATATTCGCTCAACGACAGCTTGGCAACGAACCATCTATCGTTTTGATCAGCCATTGCAGTTAACAAAAGGCATGGTGGTAAAGATTGCCGCGAGCCACGATCGTGCATCGCCGTGGTTTGATTTGGCAAAATAATCAGCGTACTGCAATGCGTGCCTGCAACCGCTTCACCAGCATCGACGCGCCAAACGAAATTACAAAATAGACCAGCGCCGCAAAGATATACATTTCGACCAAGCGGCCATCGCGCTGAGCCACTTTGCTAGCTGCGCCCAAAAAGTCGGTTAACGACAACACGTAGACCAGCGACGTATCTTGAAACAAGATAATTGATTGCGTCAACAACAGCGGTGTCATGGCCCTGAAGGCCTGGGGCAACACGATGTAGCCCATCACCTGGTGATACCGCATCCCTAGCGCTTGTGCTGCAGCAACCTGACCACGCGGCACAGCCTGAATACCGGCACGCATAATTTCTGAAAAGTAGGCTGCCTCGAATAATGAAAACGTGACGAGCGCTGACATGAACGCCCCAACGGCCATCGGCCGTTCAGAGCCCAAGACCCACTGCCCAATGTAGGGCAGTAAAAAATAAAACCAAAAAATCACCAAGACTAACGGCAGCGAGCGAATAATATTGACGTATGTCTCAGCAAACTTTTGCAGCACGATAAATTTCGACAAGCGCATCAGCGCCAACAGCGTGCCTAAGACGATACCAGCCCCTGTTGCCAGGGCAGTCAACATCAAAGTGAACGACATGCCATCTTTAAACAGATAAGGCCAGCTGCGCGCGATCACATCAAAATCAAAATTACTAAACATGTCGCGCCTTTAGTGAACAACCACGTTGGCTGAGGTACCAAGATAGCCAGGTACGGCGATCGACTTTTCAAGACGACGCATCAGTACCGTCACGACCATGTTTGTTAACAGATACAGCAAAGTTGCGACGGTAAAAGCCTCGAACACTTGAAACGAAAATTCTTGCATCGAACGCGCACGTGCGGTGAGTTCCATTAAGCCAATCGTTAAAGCAACCGATGTGTTTTTTATCGTATTCAATAACTCAGAGGTCAGCGGGGGGAAGATAATCCGAAACACCATGGGCATTAACACGTAGCGATACGTTTGCGCTGTGGTCATGCCCAACGCAGTACTCGCCATACGCTGCCCAACTGGCAGTGACTCAATACCAGTACGAACCTGCTCGGCCACACGTGCCGACATAAACAAGCCAACCCCTACCACCCCGTTATAAAACGCGGCATTAGGTAATTGTTTAAGCCAGTCACCGATATGTTCGGGGACCAGTTCGGGGACAACGAAATACCATAAGAACAATTGCACTAGCAAAGGTATGTTGCGAAAGAACTCAACATACGCATTACCAATAACGCGACCAGTACGACTTGGCAAGGTGCGCAGCACCCCGATTGTCACACCAAGCAGCAAAGCAATGATCCAAGCAAAGAACGCTGTCGTCAGCGTCCACATCAGACCGGAAAGCAGCATCTCGAGGTAGGTGCCCTTACCTTCAGGCGACACCTCAAACAAAATGCCCCAGTTCCATTTGTAATTCATGCAGCGATCCTGTTATTGCGCCGTGACAAAAAGCTTTAAGAAAATAATCAAACTGCGTAATAACGTAAGGTCTTATTTAAAACAGCTTAGCAATAAACGGCAGACTGTCGAGGGGCTTAGCTGGCATAAACAGAATATCGAAGATCTCAACAATCAAGAGCTCATCGATATTCTGCCGTACTGCCAACAATCAATAGCTAGCAGGATCTGGATTGTTTGTTGGATTAGCCAACGCCTTCTTCATTTTGTCGGTCATTGGCTGATTCAAGATCAAGCCTTTAGGTGGCACAGCTTTATCAAACCACTTCGAATACAAGGCTGGCATCTCGGCTGATTTGTAAAGTTTGCTTGCAGCAGCAGTCACCATTTTGTTATAGGGCGCATCGTCACGCGGCATCATGAACGCATAGGGCTCAGGATTTGACAGGGTATCCTCAGAAATCGCAAAGTCACTTGGCTTTTTAGAGCCTGCCACCAAACCTGCCAACAAAATATCATCCATCACAAACGCAGCCGCACGACCCGTTTCAACCATCAAGAAGGCCTCGGGGTGATCTTTAGCTGCCAAGATTGTTAGCCCCAAGTTCTGTGCCGTGTTGGCCTCTGAGATTTGCTTAAGGTTGGTTGAGCCTGCAGTCGACACAACAGTCTTACCCTTCAGGCTTGCCAAGTTTGTGATGCCTGAACTCTTTTTGTATACAAAGCGCGTAGCAGTCAGATAATAAGTCGGGCCAAAGGCCACTTGTTTTTGACGCTCGGCGTTGTTGGTCGTTGAACCGCACTCTAGATCAATCGTACCGTTCGCAATCAGAGGAATACGAGTTGCCGAAGTGACCGGTGCCAACTTGACTTGCAAATTAGGTAACTTAAGTTCATTTTTGATTTCATTGACGATGTACATGCAAATATCAACCGCATAGCCAATGACTTTTTGCTGATCGTCGTAATACGAGAAAGGCAAGGAAGCGTCGCGATGGCCGACAGTAATCGTGTTGGTATCTTTAATTTTTTTCAAAGTACCTGTTAATTCTTGTGCAAAAGCCGTGCTACCAATCACGACGGTCGCGAGAGCGACCAAGCCATGTTTAAGGGTTTGACGAAACATGTTAAGACTCCTGTAAATAATCTATGGATAGCACTACGCTTAAGCCTTGCCAGGCAAAACTTATAGACAGTACCCGTTGGGCGCTTAACCACTAAAAGCCCAAGCCCCTATTTTGCACTGCAACAGGGTATTTACGCCAGCGGGTTCCCCCTAATCGACGTTAATTTTTGCTTTTTTAACGACCTCGCCCCAACGCGCCCGCTCTTGAGCAATGAAAGCGGTAAATTCTTGTGGTGTATCGCCAATCAACAACGCACCATCCTCGCGCATACGTTTAGTGCCCTCGGGCGACTTTAGCGCGACCACAAGCTCGCTCTGCAACCGTTGGACAATCGCCTCGGGCGTACCTGCAGGGGCCATAAGCCCGTACCATTGCGAAGTTTCAAAGCGCGGGTAACCACTTTCAGCGATGGTCGGCACGTCGGGCAGTGAGGCAGCACGAGCAGCTGAACCAACTGCCAGTGGCACCAAGGCCCCCCCTTTGATCTGCGCCACTAATGAAGGTAAGCCATTAAAAGTCGCCTGCGTTTGCCCCCCAATGAGATCTGTCAGCATAGGGCCCGAACCTTTATAGGGCACATGTACTAATTCAATGCCCGCCTCAGCCGCGAAGTATTCCATCGCGAGATGTCCCGCACTGCCATTGCCTGCCGAACCATAATTGATAGAGCCAGGCTTAGCTTTTGCCGCAGCAACCATGTCAGCTAAGGTTTTAAACCCCGAGCGTTGGCCCACGGCAATCACATTTGGCACCTTGGCGATCAACGAAATCGCCACGAAATCTTTAACCGGATCGTACGGAAGCTTTGCGCCAAACAGCGCTGGATTGACCGCAAGCGTGCCGACATGCCCCAGAATTAACGTATAGCCATCTGGCGCTGCCCGCTTGACCTCAGCCATCGCAATATTGCCAGCAGCACCCGGCTTATTTTCAACATAAACCGATTGACCTAACTGTGTGGTCAGGCTGCTTGCGACAGAACGCGCCACGATTTCAGACGTACCGCCAGGCGCAAAGGGAACCACGAAACGAATCGCTTTTTCGGGATATTGCGCCCCTACACTTGAGGCGCCACACAGCAATAAAGCACCGAACAACACGCGAATTTTCAAAGCTAACATCCTAAACATTCAATCGAGGCTAGCAAAACGACTGCCAGATAGGCATGCAAATATGATCTACAAAAACTCTTCACTCTTTCATTTTGCTAACAAACGGCATAAGTTCAGCGGGCATACTCTCAAGCGATTTCGTCCAGTCAGGGCCAGACATAAAAGCCACCAAAGGGGCATCGTTCTTGATGGTTTTTAAAAACTTAGGGTCAGCTAAGGTGTCTTGAATCGCTTTCTGTAACCGGTCTGCGATGTCTTGCGGCAAGGCCTTCGGGGCGGCGATGCCTCGTTCAGAGCTCACCCGCACGTCAAAACCAAGTTCTTTAATCGAAGGCACATCTTTAATCACTGCAACCCGTGTTGGGTTGACAACAAGCATAGCAGTCGCAACATCAGAGTCAGCATAGCCAGTCAAAAACTCGCCAATACTTGAGAATGCATAGTCCACGTGCCCGCCGATCACAGCGCTTTTGAAATCACCCGCGCCTTTAAAGGCGATGTCTGTTCCTTTTACGCCTGCGGCCTGCTCAATTTTGAGCAACGCTTGATGACCACTGGTACCACGTCCGCTGGTCGCAAACGATAGCGATCCCGGATCACTTTTTAGCGCAGCAAGTAGCTCTGGAAAGGTTCTATATTTTGACTTTTTGTGCATCACCAATACAGCAGGGTCATCGACCACACGCGCAATGAGTTTCAAATCACTCGTTTGATAAGCCGACTGCTTATACATTGGAATAAACACGAAACCTGGTACGTTCACAAACCCAACCGTATAACCATCAGGTTTTGAGCGGGCGATGTACGCTGACGATATTTCGCCACCCGCACCAGGTTTATTGACCACCACGATGCGCGCCTTACCAGCGAGTTTCTTTTCAAGAAACGGTACCAAGGCGCGAGCCATCAGGTCGGTCCCTCCGCCCGGGGCAAACCCGACAATCAGTTCAATCGTTTGATCATCCGGCCAGGCCGCCGAACTGCTGAGCGGAAACGCCCCCAATAACGCGAGTGCCCCCGCCGCTAACCATTTTTTGAAAATATGTTTCATGTTTTTCTGCTTCCGGTTGTAGGGGAACAAGAAATGGGCGTTACCGCGACATCACACCTCACTGCGAACTACTAAACAAAGGGCATCGGTGCAACGCGCTCACCGTCAAGTTGAACCAAGCTGGTCGCACAGATGCCCGAGCGTTCAACGCCTTACAACGGCGCGAAGCCAAGGTGCTGACGAAAACGATTTTTAATATAAACGCCATCGCGGGTCGGCAGAGCACGTGGCAGATCGTCGGCTTTCACATAGACCTGCGCAAACGCCACACCAGCACGGGCCAAAACGTTCTGTTGAATCGTTTTGACGTCACTTGCCTCTCGGACTTTGA
>CALCPT010000219.1 GCA_937897265.1 uncultured Alcaligenaceae bacterium | reverse complement strand
TGTCGAGCGAGACTTTACCCATATTGCGATTTTGGGTGATGTGCCAAACGTTCTTTTGATTAATACTAAAAAACATCCGACCATCAAAACCTGTGCAGAGTTGCTCGCTCTGATTCGTGCGAACCCAGGCAAACTTAATTACGGCTCAACCGGTAATGGGGCGTCGACGCATCTGTCAGCCGCCCAATTCGCCAGTGCGGCCAAGGTCGACATCGTGCACGTGCCTTACCGGGGGCAAGGTCCTGCGATGACAGCCTTACTAGCAGGTGATGTTGATCTGTTTTTTAACCAAAGCGCGCCGGCAATTGCCTCGATTAAGGGGGGCTTAAACATTGGGTTAGCGGTCACCACACCTGCAGCGCTTGAGGCGCTACCCAACGTACCTCCGATGGCACAGGCCTGTGCGCTGCCCGGTTTTGAAAGCAGCACCTGGTACGGGTTACTCGCGCCCGCCAAGTTACCAGCAGCGATCACTGCCAAAATGAGTGCGGCTGTCACGCAGGTGATTTCGACCCCGGCGTTTAAAACCTGGTTAATCGAGTCGCAGGGCATCACGCCAGCGCAAGATCCAAGCCCTGCGGCCTTTGCCAAGATTCATCGTGCGGACATCGCAAAATGGGCTGAGATTGTGCGTATTTCTGGGGCACAGGTTGATTGATTTCTTGCGGTGTCTGGCAAGGCTTAAGTGGCTTGGCGGCGAGGTGAACTGGCTAAATTTCGTTTCTAATCGACTGCATTTCGTAGCGGGTTGTGACTGAAATTTGCTTTACTATTCTCCATTGATATCTTTTATCTTTTTGAATATGAATCGATTTGCGTTGTCTGGCTGGCTAGCTGGCGCTTGCCTTGCTCTCTCAGGGTGTATGGTCGGGCCCGACTATGTCCGACCCGCCACCAAGGTCCAAGGCCAATTCAGTCAGCCTAAGCAAACCGAGTTTACTGAGGCGCTTGAGGCAAATAACACCCAACGCATCAATCCGGTTGCTTGGTGGACAAGCTTTAAAGACCCGACTCTAAACGCCTTGCTCGCCCGAGCGGCGAGCGAGAACTTAAGTCTTCAGCGCGCTGCCGTGCGTATTGCGCAGGCTCGAGCGCAACTCGGGGTGACTGAGGCAACGCTGTTGCCAACGGTCAATTTGAACGGTTCGGGCTCGCGTAACGACCAGCCTAACGCACTCAATCAATACCTCAACACTTCATCTATCTCGAACACCCGCAGTTTAATGATTCAAGCAAACTGGGAGATCGACTTCTGGGGCAAGTATCGTCGTGGTATCGAAAGCACTCTGGCCTCGTACATCTCGACAACAGCTGCTTTCTATGCGGCAGATGTGTCGTTGGCCTCGGACGTGGCTAACACCTACATCAATATTCGCAATTACGAAGCCTTGATACAAGTAGCTAAAACTAACTTGGCGTTACAGGCCGAAAGCTTGCGTATTGCCGGATCGCGCTACAAAAATGGTTCAACCTCGTTACTCGACCTGAGCCAGGCTGAGTCACAGTATGAGCAAACAAAATCTCAAATCCCAACTCTGATTGGGTCCTTAAAGATGTATCAGTATGCAATGAGTGTATTGTTGGGCGAATCCCCCGACTATTACGAGCAAAATTTTAAAAGCAGCGTACAACCCCTGACGGCACCCGCTGCGTTGCAAGTTGGTATTCCCAAAGACTTACTCAGACGCCGGCCTGATATTTTGCAAGCTGAATATGCGGCCGCTGCACAGTCGGCGCTGATTGGTGTGAATGAGGCTGCGCTGTATCCTAGTTTTAGTCTGAGTGGCCTGTTTGGCTTTCAGACCACCTCCACCAATAATGCGAACCAGTCAAATCTGTTTTCTTGGGATAATCGCAATACTTCAATCGCGGGCGGTTTTTTGTTTCCGTTGTTTTACCGGGGTGCGATCACCGATCAAATTCGTGTGCAAGATGCGGTGTTTCAGCAAAGCATCCTGAACTATCAGAATTTGGTGCTGCAAGCGCAAAAAGAGGTGCAAGACGCACTCATCACCATTTCAACGACACGAAGCTCTGCCGTCGACCTCAAAAAATCAGTGATTGCTGCTGAGCAGGCGGCAAAACTGGCGCTTGATCGTTATAAGGCTGGGCAGGTTGACTACAACACTGTGATCATCGCCCAGCAGCAGCTTTTACTGGTGCAAAACACCCTGGTGCAAACCAATACCAATAATTTGCTTGGTTATGTCTCAGCGTTCAAATCCTTAGGCGGGGGGTGGTCGGGCGATTTATTGACCCCAGCTTTACCAGACGCGATGGTGGCTGAGATGAAGCAACGTACCAATTGGGGCAATGCCCTGAATCACCAACCCGATCCACGTTTAGTTCAGTCTAGTGAGACCATTCAATGAGCCCCTTTATGCGTACGCCGCTCATGCGAACCGCAGCCCTGACCCTCGCCCTGTTAGCGGGGCTAGTTCTCGCTGGCTGTGAAAAAAAACCAACCGTTGCGCCACCACCGACCAAAGTGACAGTGGCTAAGCCGGTGTCGCAAGACGTTCGAAGCTATGAAATTTTTGATGGCGTGATTTCTCCGCTGTTAACGGTTAATCTTGAGGCAAGGGTACCCGGTTATCTCAGCAAAATCGCCTTTGAAGATGGTGCCTTTGTTAAAAAAGATCAGTTACTGTTTGTGATTGAACAGGATCAGTACATTCAACAAGTCAATCTCACTCAGGCGATCTATAACGAAGCCAAAATCGAGCTGGCGCGTCAAAAAGCCTTGCTCAAAGATAACGCAACCTCACAAGCTTCGGTTGATAAAGCTTTGTCGTCTTTTTTGCAATCTGAAGCGAACTTAAAGCTTGCTCAGCTTAATCTGACCTATACCGAGGTGCGTGCACCGTTCGATGGCTTGATGGGGCGCCATCTGATTGACGTTGGTAATTATTTAGGTAGCAGCCCCTCTGGGGTCAAGCTGGCTACGATCCAAAAAATTAACCCAATCTATGTGTACTTTTATATCAACGAGCGTGATTTGCTGAAGTATCAAAAACGCTACGTCAACGAAGAAAACCGTAAGTCTTTGGTCAATGCTCTGCCGGTCTATGTGCAGTTGCAAGGCGAGAAAGGCTTTCCACATAAAGGCACACTTGATTACGCGGCCAATTTGCTCAGCACAAGCACGGGCTCGTTGCAGTTACGTGCCGAGTTGCCCAACGCGAAGCTCGATCTTTTGCCCGGCTTATACGGCAAGGTTTTGGCCGAGTACGGCGAGCCGCGCAAAGCAGTCTTGATCCCAGCGCGTAACGTCCAGACCGATCAGCAAGGCGACTATATTTTTGTGATGGACGACAACAAGAAAGTTGAACGTCGTGCGATCAAGACGGGACAACGTTTTGATTCATTGATTGAAATCGCACAGGGTTTAAAAGATTCTGAAACGTTTGTGCTGAATGGCTTCATCAATATCAGTAATGGTCAGACCGTCAATCCCGAGATGGCGACGGTCGCACCTCTACCTGCACGCTAAAACAGCCAGGCAACCGGACTCCTCATGCTTTCAAAATACTTTATTGAGCGCCCAGTTCTGGGTAACGTGATCGCGTTGATCACGATGCTGATTGGCGCTGTTTCTATTTTCGGTTTGCCGATCGCGCAATATCCACCGATGACTCCACCAACCGTGCAGGTGACCACCAATTGGCCTGGTGCCAGTGCTGCGCTGGTCCAACAACTGGTGGCGAGCAATGTCGAGAACCAAGTCAACGGCGTCGAAAACATGCTGTACATGGAGTCTGATTCGACAAACGATGGGCGCTACACGTTAACGGTAACTTTTCAAGTTGGTACCGATCCAAATATTGCTCAGGTGAATGTACAAAACCGGGTCGCGATTGCTTTGCCGTCTTTGCCTCAGGCTGTGCAGCGGCAGGGGGTGACGACTAAGGTGCAATCCACCGCGATTTTGCAGTTTGTGACGCTGACTTCTAGCAACCCAGAGCATGATGCGCTGTTTTTAAGTAACTTTGCCAATTTGCAGATGCAGAACCGGTTGGCTCGTATTCCTGGTGTGGCCGCGGCTAACGTCTTTGGGGTCGGCAACTACAGTATGCGCGTTTGGCTCGACCCCGCGCAGTTGAACATGCGCGGGCTGACGCCGTCTGATGTCAGCGCGGCGATTAGTCGACAAAACTTGATGCTTGCCGCGGGTCAGCTGGGCGCGCCACCGGTACCCAATGGCCAAGACTTTCAGTTGACCTTGAACGTCACAAGTTCGATGGACACGCCAGAACAATTTGGTCAGATTTTGATCAAAGTCGATGAGCAGGGTGAGATGACTCGGCTGCGAGATGTGGCACGCCTTGAGATGGGTAGCCAGAACTACAGTCAATTCTTTCGCTTAGATGATCGACCCGCTGGCGGTATCGCAATTTATCAGCTGCCTTCGGCAAATGCCATTGCCGTTGCAAAAGCGGTACGTACCGAGATGGAAAAAATCTCAAAGAATTTTCCGAAAGAAATTAAATGGGAAATCCCTTTTGACACGACCATGTTTGTCACTGCTTCAATCAATGAGGTGTATCACACCTTGTTTGAAGCGGGTATTTTGGTGTTGCTCGTCATCATGCTGTTTTTGCAAGACTGGCGTGCAACGCTTGTGCCGGCAACGACTGTGCCTGTGACTTTGATTGGCGCATTTGCTTGTATGGCGGGGATGGGCTTCTCGATTAATTTATTGACGCTTTTTGCGATCGTATTGTGTATTGGTATCGTGGTTGACGACGCCATCGTGGTGGTTGAGGGCGTTGCTAAAAAAGTTGAACACGGTCAAACCCCACGCGAGGGGGCCATTAGTGCGATGACCGAGTTGATGGGAGATCGGAAGAGCGTCGTGTAGGGAAAGAGTGTCTTCGCCTGTGTAGATCT